>CAKZSB010000466.1 GCA_937920585.1 uncultured Granulosicoccaceae bacterium
GCCATGCCAGAGGCGGCGAACGCCGGCGACTACGACACAGTCTACAGCGATGCCGCTGCAGCCAGCGGAGTACCCGCCGGGCAAGCCACACTGATCAACGCCTGGAAACAACTGACCGCTCAGTCACTGCCCTCGGGCCAGCTGAATATTGCCTGTGCTGCAAACCTATGCAGCTTGTCGCTGCGCTGGCGAGAGTCGCTGAGCGACGGTATCGACACTCAAACCTATAACGTGCGCATTCCCATTTAACGAGATAGTGATGAAACAGCGGTCGAGCAAAAAGCAAGTCTCGGGATTCACGTTGATCGAGCTACTGGTAGCGATGCTCATCGGCACCCTGGTAGTGGGCGTGAGTCTGTCGATGTTTCAGCATTCCGCTCGCACCCGCGGCACGGTGGTCAGTACTTCCGAACTTCAGGAAGAGGCCTTTTTCATATCCCACGTACTCAGCCAGCAACTGGCGCAAATAGGCCATCGCGGTGTAGACGAGGCGCGTGTTGGCGGCCGCGGTGTACCCATTGTGGAAGCAAACACAGCCTTTCCTGAAGTGCTGGGGAGCTGGGAAGCGGGACAATTCCTCAATATCGGCGCAAATACACTCAGCATGCGCTTCTTTGGCGCATCAGACGCCTCTGGTGCAGCGGACAACAGCATCTTTGACTGCCTGGGCAACCCGGTTGACGGCACGCAATTGTCAGATTCAACACTCACGCTGGCTAACGGACTCCTTACCTGCACCGTCGGCGCTAACAGCGCCGTGCTGCTTGGCGACACGGACGGTGTGATCGTTGAACAAATTGTGGCGAGCCTCGGAGTTGATACCACAGGTGACGGTGTTCTGGACCAGCAGATTGCCGCCAGCGCCGCCAGCGCCGACGACTTTAAAAATGTAAAACACGTTAGCCTGCGACTTCTGCTCGCGACCAGTGAAGGGACTCTGCCGGGCCAGCAGAACTATAGATTCAATGGAGTGAATACCACGTCGACAGATAACCGCCAGCGCACGGAAGTAAGCGTTTCAGTGGCTGTTAGAAACTAGAGAATCAGACATGATGATACGCCTCAGGGAAAACCGCTCAGCTGTGCACTCGTTGCGCGGCAAGCAGCGTGGATATGTACTGATCACCGTTATGGTCGTACTTATGATTGTTGGCATCATGGCTAACAGCAGCATGGACGTATCGATTAGCTCGGAGCACATAGCTGGCAACGCGATTCAGCGCAGCAGGGCCTTTCAGGCTGCCGATGGTGCGCACGCACTGGCAGAGGAAGAGCTCACCAAAATGCTGGCGAATAGAATTGTTGCCGATGCCAGTGCCACCGACGGAATATTTCTTCGCAGCAGTGTTTCATCGCAGTGGTGGCAGCAGCAAAGTTTCACCGGGGACCACCAGGTTACCGGTGATCCTATCGCCGGTGTGGTTGAGCAACCTCGCTACGTGATTGAAGAGATTGGTCAATACGTTACCGATGGCGGCACCGGTATTGTCAGCCTGGATATCGGCGGCGCGGCCTATGGCAGCCGAACTACCGGTGGGCGCAACGTCGTGTTATACAGCATCGAATCCCACGGCAAGGGAAGCTTCGACAACGTGCAGAGTGTTGTGGAGAGCACCGTAGCACTTAGCTACTAGCGCTATCACCATGAACGACACGTACCTCACTGCCCGAAAAAAGCGATTTTCCCTTCGCAGCGCCAGAGGCTTCACCCTGATCGAGATATTGATTGTGGTGGCGATTCTCGGTTTGCTAACCAGCATCGCCGTTCCCTCTTACAACGGCTACACCACCAAACAAAGACGCGCAGATGCACGCCATATGCTTCAGGTTAACGCTCAGCGTTTGCAGCGATGTTTGATTCTCGCAGGCGGATACGATGAAGCCTGTCGACTGTTAACCACCTCCAGAGAGGGTTATTACACGCTCACTGAAAATCGCACGGCGCGCACATGGACACTGACTGCCACGCCAACAACCAAGGGCAGCCAGGACGGGGATGCCGAATGCACCAGTATTTCACTGACGCACACCGGGATGAAAAACGCCCTGGGCTCTGCGCCAGAGAAATGCTGGTGAGGCTGTTTCCGGGAAAGACCCGCCAACCGCACCATTACCCGTCACCTGCAAAATCCAGTGAGTTGCACATGAGATTCGCGCTACCAGCACTGCTCGCTCTCGTTACGAGCCTGCCAATCGGGGCTGCACAACTAAACTTGCCAGACACACCCTTGTTTCTCAGCGGAAGCAAGAACGCGTTGGTGCAACTGGTCATGCAGCGTGACAACAAGCTTTTCTTTGAAGGCTACCCGTCCTACGTTGACATTAACCAGGATGGCCAGCTCGACATAAAATACAAGCCGGACGAAATAGACTATTACGGCTATTTCGACTCGGGCTTTTGCTATGCGGTAACCGGAGGTGATCACCTCGAAGCCGTTGCAATCGGTGACGACAAAAAGTGTAGCGGTCACTGGAGTGGTGACTTTCTGAACTACGTTTCCATGACGCGAATGGATCTCTTGCTGCGCACCTTGTACGGCGGCAGCCGGGTCGTTGACGAGCCGGGCCAAACCAGATTGCGCAGAGCCTTCGTGCCCTGGGAAAACCACACCTGGGGGATTGAATATACGTCACCAGGGGTAGATGGTTACCTGATCACTGACTACACGCCACTTGCCCAGCCAGCTAACGGCAGACGGCATCATTTTGCAACAAATAATATTCAAAAAAACGACGTGCCTTATCTGCGAGTACGAAAAGACAGCACCCAGCGAATATGGCAATGGGTAGATAAGGAACGCAGCCAGGGCGATGGCTCTGCCAACCTGGATATTATCCTCGACGTCACTGTGTGTAAGGACGGGTTTCTCGAGGAAAACTGCCAGCAGTATCCCGACGGAAACTACAAGCCAACCGGCCTGTTACACGAGTACGGCGAAAATGATTCAATGTACTTCAGCCTGATCACAGGATCGTTCGAGAACAACCTGCAAGGTGGAGTTCTGCGCCAGCCAATGACTTCGTTTGGTCAGAACGAAGTTGATTCAAACACCGGCGTTTTTACCGACGCCAAAGGCATTGTTCACTCTCTGAACGCACTACAGATTCCAAACGACTTCGAGAGTAACACGGTCCAGAGAGACTGTGGCTGGATCTTCGATCGTCCGTTTCAGAACGGGGAATGCAGAGCCTGGGGCAATCCAATAGCCGAGATGATGTATGAGGGGATGCGCTATTTCTCGGGTGTCGGTGGGGAGACAGATAATCCGCAAACGCCGGAATTTAAAACCGACGGCGGGATGGATGCCGAACTGGGTCTGGCAGCCCCGGCCTGGGACGACCCCTACCATGTTGATCAACCGTACGCCCAGTGTTCCAACGCCTACCAGCTGGTGATAAGCGATCCCAGCCCGTCCTTCGACGGCGATCAGCTACCCGGCAGTAACTTCAGCAATTTCAACTCCAGCCAGCTGGGCACGCTGCACGTTGGAGAACTGGCAGACAAAATCTCGAGCCATGAGGACACCTTGCCAGGGCTGAAGTTCATTGGCGAATCCGGCACCAACACTGATGGTACGCCAACGCCAAAAGAGGTCACCACTTTTAGGAACATCCGTGGTCAGGCCCCGGAAGCGCCGCACCGCCAGGGCAGTTACTACTCGCCCAGCGTTGCCTACTACGGCCACCAGCATGATATACATCCGACCGCGCCGGGAAAACAGACGGTGCGCAACTATACGCTTGCACTGGGCACCGCACTGCCTTCCATCAATGTTGATGTAGGCGGACAGAAAATCAGTTTTGCTCCTTTCGCAAAAACGGTAGATTTCTGTGGTCGGCGGACTGACTACCGACCTACCAATGCCATTGTCGGTTTCAACGTTGAGGAAGTCTCCGATACGGCAGGCAGTTTCCGAATCTCCTACGAAGATATGGAACAGGGTGCGGACAACGATATGGATGCGGTGGCACGTTACACGTTCCGGGTTGTGAACGGCCAGGTTGAAATGACAGTCGATAGCCTGACCGCATCCGGCTGCGCCATTCAACACATGGGATACACGGTGTCGGGAACCACCACAGATGGCGTCTATCTGGTCATTCGCGACAGCGATACCGGTGCGGGTGCAGATGTCGATTCTCCACAGGATGTACCACCAGGACAGTCACCCGGATCGGGATGGAACGACGGTGTGGCACTGCCACTTACCAGCACAATCAACTTCACCCCAAGCAGCAACCCGGCAGCCGAGCAATTGCCATCGCCACTTTGGTACGCTGCCAAGTGGGGTGGATTCAACGACTACAATGAAGACTCAATTCCACAAAAGGAAGAATGGGACGCCAACGACGACGGCAACCCCGATAACTACTTCCCGGTGACTGATCCATCGACGATCGCCACTACCATGCGGGCGGTTTTCAACCAGATCACTGAGGAAATCGGCGCAGCCACATCAATATCCTCGGCATCCGGATCACTGCGATTTGGTGACAAAATCTTTCGAGCGCAATTCCAGAGTGGCTCGTGGATTGGTGAACTCAGTAGCCAGTATATCAATCTCAGTGGAACGATCAGTAACACACCGATCTGGAACGCCAGCGAACGCATCGCTGAACAAATCGCTAATCACAGCCGACAGATTTTAAGCTACAACCCGATCAGCAAAAAAGGTGTTCCCTTTCGCTGGCCCGCTGACCCCGCCTCCCCCGATAACGATGATCTGGACACAAGCCAGATGCTCGCACTGTCGCGCAATCCGATCACCGGCCTGACAGACGGACAGGGCGAGCGTAGACTGGAGTACCTTCGCGGCAGGGAATTCGATGACTACCGCAAGCGAAATTCGGCACTGGGTGATATCGTTCACTCCAACCCGACAGTGGTTGGCCCGCCGGAGTATTTCTACCGCGATAACTGGGGTACCAACGCAGCTGAGAATGCCGCGCCCTACTCCGATTTCGCACGTACCCACAACAATCGCCGCCGGGTAGTGTACGTCGGTGCAAACGATGGCATGCTGCACGCCTTCAACGCCGGGCAATGGTCGGGAAGCGAGTGGACTAACGGCGACGGCAGCGAGCTTTTCGCCTACGTACCATCGCCTGTCTATCCCAACTTATCCGAGCTCACTGCCACCGACTATGGACACAAGTATTACGTCGACGGCACACCGACAGCCGGCGATGTATTCATTGATGGTCAATGGCGAACTGTCCTGATCGGCGGATTGCGTGGCGGTGGCCAGGGAATCTACGCACTCGATGTTACCGAACCCGATACCATTACTGAAAGTACTGCCGCTGACACTGTGCTGTGGGAATTCACTGATCGTGAAGACCAGGGTTTAGGTTTCACCTACTCACGACCCGTGATCGCACGCATGCACAATGGCAAATGGGCTGCGATCATATCCAACGGCTACAACAACAGCGCACCAGGTATAGGCTATCGACGCGGCGGCGGCTGGTCCTCGGTGATTGTCATCGATATCGAGACGGGCGCAAAAGTGAAAAAGCTGCATCCGGCAAACGCGGAATGTCGCGGCAATGTCACCACGCCCAATGCGACCACCGAGCCCACAGCGGTTGATTTAGACGGCGATAACATCGTGGATACCATTTACGTTGGTGATCTCTACGGTTGTGTCTACGGTTTCGATGTCAGCGATTCTGATCCTCGCAACTGGACACGCGGAGAACTTAAGCATCGCGCAGTCGATAGCAATGGCGATCCCTTGCCGATCACTGCTGCGGTAACCGTGGGCTCGCATCCGACAGGCAACGGCGTACTGCTGTATTTTGGCGCGGGCAAATATCTGGAGCCCTCCGATCAAATGCCTTCAACGACGGCGCGCCGTTTCTACGCCATATGGGACAAAGGCCCCAATCAGGACACCGCAAGGCTATCGCGTATCGATGAAGGCAATCTGTTGCAACAACGAGTAACCAATGAACAGACCCTGTATTTCGATACCGACGACGACGGTGAAATCGATCACACCATCGAGACTCGCGAAACCTCACGAGAGGTAATCGACTGGACCGAACACCTGGGCTGGTATATGAATCTGGCATACGAGATCAATCGTGGCGAGCAGGTAATCGCCGCCCCGATCATTCGCGATGGTCGTATATTGTTCAACACGCATATTCCCGTTGGCAACGAATGCGTACCGAATCAGGACGGCTGGTTGATGGCGTTGAACGCAGCCGATGGCAGCATGCTCGAGCAAAGCGCGTTCGACATCAACGGCGACGGAAACATCAATGACAATGGCGGCGCGGGCATCAAAGGCCCGTACAACCCGCTGGCCAATCTCACTGTGGTCGCCGCCGGCGGCAAAGACCTGATTTTGTCGCAAAACGAAACCGATCCGGCCGCGAGCGCAACCACACTGGGTACAAGCTTCGTGGAAGGCCGAATTACCTGGCGCGAAAAACAGCCATAGACAATACGCCAGTAAAAAATCAGATGCTGTCGGGATAAACAGGCAAGCGCTCCCGAAGCAGGTGACAACTTAAATAGCCGCTGCCGTCACCGCACAGGTGTCGATCTGCGTCAGTTGGTAGTAACATGGCTATGCACACGCCGCGGCACATATTCGCCGCGGCTGCAAACCATACTCAACCGACAGCAGAGATCCTGAACGATGTCTACCAACCAATTGAAAGCGCGCTGGAAAGCGGGCAAGGCAGCCGTTAATGCATGGCTGGCCATTCCGTCCGGATTTTCAGCCGAGGTTATCGCCCAGTGCGGGTTCGATAGCGTCACTGTCGATATCCAGCATGGCGTACAGGATTATCAATCGATGATTCAGTGCTTTCAGGCCATGCACAGCCACCCGGTTACCCGCATGGTGCGCGTGCCGTGGAACGAACCTGGCATCATCGGCAAAGTACTCGACGGCGGTGCCTGGGGGGTTATCGCACCAATGATCAACACCAGAGAACAGGCCGAACAACTGGTGTCTTCCTGCCGCTATCCCCCCGCCGGAACGCGCAGCAACGGACCGATTCGCCACGCCACCTATGGTGTCCCGGGCAACTACCAGAAAATTGCCAACGACGAGGTTTTAGTCATCCCGATGATTGAAACGCAAACCGCGCTCGATAACCTGAGCGAGATCCTCGACGTACCCGGCATTGATGGCATCTACATCGGTCCGAGCGATCTGGCCTTTTCGATTGGAAAAACGCCACAGCTGGACCACGAAGATGACGAAATCTTCAAAATCTACGAACATTTGATAGCAGAGTGTGGCAAGCGCGGCATCTATCCGGGCATTCACTGCGGAAGTGCAGCCTACGCAGCCCGTATGATCAAAATGGGATTTCGCCTCACTACAATAGCGAACGACAGTGGCCTGATGGCCAAAGCTGCCATGGATGCGCTATCGACCGTCTGGAACGAGGCCGGCGAAAAACACTAGCAAATTCCTGTACCGGTTTTTGCGAGCAAAAAAAACCCCGCACGGGCGGGGCAACACTCAACTGGAGGATGCACCCGGCTACCGGGTGCAGTTCTATAGTGACGTATTGGCGAGTACCGTTGGGCCACCAATTACCACTGCATCAGGGTATTAATACCTGTAATAATCTTCTCGGCTCATTACAGAAGACTGACAAAAACTCGATAAAGCAACCTTGGGCACTGCCCGGATTCTGCCGCTATCTGTCGTACAGAATTTTAACCGTGGCGTCAGTCGCAGGAATTTCCATGACAAACCTCTTCTCAATCGGATCAGTTGCACTCGTGTTCGCAGCCCTGACCGCTTGCAGCGGCAACTCGGTGGTCAACACGCAAATACCTGTGCCGACCAGCGGTCCCGATACGACCACGCCGCCAGTCGCCAGTGCAGTTATCGCAGGTTGCGACATCAGTTCAGCGCAAATGCGCTCGACCATGCTTGCAGCAATCAACCAGTCACGCGCCAGTGCCCGCAGCTGCGGCGCCACGCGCTATGCCGCCACGACTACACTTACGTGGGACTCGCGGCTGGCTGAAGCGGCACAGGCGCACTCTGCCGATATGGCAAACAACGATTTTTTTTCACACACCGGTTCCAACGGGCTTTCAGTTGCCGAGCGCGCCGAGCAAGCCGGGTTTGTCTGGCGAGCTATTGCAGAAAACATCGCAACAGGCCAGCAAAGTGTTAGCGAAGTCCATAGCGACTGGCTGCAAAGTCCCGGACACTGCAGCAATATTATGGGTGAACAATACACGCAGGTGGGTGCCAGTTGCGTGGTGCAAACCGGCTCGCAAACCGCGAGCTACTGGACTGTTGTATTCGGCGCTGATCTTTAACCATGCAAACGGCGTTAATCGAACCGCAGCCGTTCATGTGAATTGACTTCACTGCCGCCGCCCCGGGTGGTGGCACCCGCCATGATATGTACACCATCGCTCAATACCGCGGTACCACCACTGTGACGACCGGTGATCAATGAGGGCAGGCTACGCCAGACGCCCTTGCTGACATCGTACGCCTCAACCTCGGCATGCGCGTTGTAGTGCGCATTCGACTCGCCACCCATTACCACAAACTCACCGCCTACAACGGCCACCATCGCACCACCGCGCCGGGTGGGTATATCTGCCGCAGTAGACCAGCGACCTGTGGCGAAATCATAAACGTCGGTCGCCGCAACGGTGTTGCCAAAGGTGTCGGGTTGGGCGGTCTGCCGGCCCGAGCCAATGACAAGGCGCCCGGCTACAATTGCAGCACCGGCATGATCACGGGCATGCGGGGCATCGGCAAGTGTTCGCCATTGTCCGTTCGCCGGATTGAACTCATCGAACCAGGCAACCGCACCTCCGGAATGCCCCTTTGTATTGCCACCGACAAGATAAATCCGGTTATTGAAAACAACCGCGGCGGCTGATCCGCGGCGACGATTGGCAGGTATCGCAGCCCCCACTTCCCAGCTACCGCTGGATGCATCCATAACCCAAACGTTATCGATGGTACTTTCATTGGGAAAGCAGCAGGTCATTGCACCCAGCACATAGATTTTTCCGTTCAATGCCACTGGCTGAAAATGATGCATCTCCATCGGAAGATTTCCGACCTGGTACCATTTATTGGCACTGCGATCATAGACCTCTACCGGTCGATCGCCACGCCCGCCCAGCAAATAGATTTTATCGTTAACCGCGACCGCACCCGATTCGTGTCGACCTGTGGCATGGCTGTTGTCAGCACTGGTGACGCGGGCCCAGCGTTGCGCTGTATTGACAGGCTGCGCCTGCACCACGCCGGTGCCGACAGGCGGCTCAAGCCGGCAGGACGATGTGCCATTCCAGCCCCAGCCGTCTCCGAGCGGATCGGTATCCACGCATTCTGTGGCCGCAGCGGCAAAGTCAGGCTCGGTAAAATCCACCGCTGTGGCGGGATTTTCAATGACTTCGCAGGCGTTCGCGCCATCCCATCCCCAGCCGTCGCCAACCGGGTCAGTGTCTATGCAGGCTGCAACCAATGGTGCAGGCTCGACTGGCTCTGGCTGCGCCGGTTCCACAACCCGGCAGGAACCTGCGCCATCCCAACCCCAGCCATCGCCGACCGGATCAGTGTCTATACACGCCACTGCAATGGCTGCAGTTGCTGCGGGAGCGGCTACAGCTGCGTCAGCCACGCGACAGGAACTGACACCATCCCAACCCCAGCCGTCACCGACAGGATCCGTGTCGACACAGGTTGCAACGGGAGGCGCGAGATCTACAACAGGCTCGGGCGGCAGCGTTTCGGCCACGCGACAGGAACTAATACCATCCCAACCCCAGCCGTCGCCGACCGGATCGGTGTCTATGCATTGCGCGGCAGGTGCCGGTGAGGCGCTGTCATCCCCGGCAAATCGGCAGGATTGGCCGAATTCCCAACCCCAGCCATCGTTGTCGGTGTCCGAGATTGCATTGCTACAGTCGGGGGCGGCCAACGCCGGTTGCCACATCGATGCCGCCAGAATGCTCGCTGCCAAAGCCATTTTCATCATGATGAATCCCGAATTTTGCCCAGCCTGCGGCGTCATCAAACCCGCTCAGCGCATCTGGCGGCTGATCCGGGTTGGGGCGAATGGATTGATTCACTGTCCTGCGGCGACATCCTGGACCGTTCTTACTATTTCCGCCGTGACCTGGATAGCCGATGTGCATCGCGGCCGACACCGACATCGCGACTTTCTGATGCCCTTCGCATAGTGTTGTCGAACCGGCGCACAACATGGCCAGTCGCCGTCATTTTCCACAAATGCAACTACACTCAATTGGAGCCCTGAAAAAAACGGAAAAACATGTTGTCACGCCGAACATTCAGCACATCGATACTAGCGCTATCCCTGCTGTCGCTAGCTGCCTGTGGCGGCGGTTCCAGCGCACCTGCAACCCTGCCGGTTGACGACGACAGCACACCGGATAATGCGATATCAACGCAGGTTTTGATCAAAACCAGTGCGGGCAATATCCGGGTTCTGTTAAACCCGGAAGCAGCGCCGGGAACGGTGAAAAACTTCCTGCAATACGTCAACAGTGGTCACTACGACGGCACTGTTTTTCACCGTGTGATTGACGATTTCATGATTCAGGGCGGTGGATACACCAGCGACTACACCCAAAAGCCAACAGACCCGGCCATCGATAACGAGGCCGATAACGGCTTGCTCAACGTGGCGTACTCCATTGCGATGGCCCGAACACCCGATCCACATTCGGCAACCTCGCAGTTCTTCATCAATACCGTTGACAATCCCTTCCTCGACCACACGGCACCCACCACCAACGGCTGGGGATACGCGGTGTTTGGCGAAGTGATAGGCGGCAGGGATGTCGTCGATCAGATCAGTGCTGTGGAAACCTCTGCCGGCGGCCCATTCGCGTCTGATGTGCCTGTGGTTCCTGTGATAATAGAATCCATTAGCCAGGCCCAGCGATAGCGATCTCCGGGCGGCGGCCATAATGGCGGCATTGCGATGAAATGCCCCCGGCAATCGAACTGCACAAGCGAGCCAATTCCCGACTATCACAACGCACGCCGAGCACAGGCGTGCCGCGCAGCGTCAATGAGAATCGTCGCCAACCCCAAGTCCGGCCCATAGATACAACGCGCCAGATTACCTGCCACTGATGTATGCTTTGACGCAGAAACCCTTTCTGCGATCAACACCATGGCAAAAGCACAAGAAAACCATCGCGAAGACGTTGCCGGCCGCGCCAACGTCGAGGATACCCCCGAG
Organism: uncultured Granulosicoccaceae bacterium; assembly: GCA_937920585.1. Taxonomy (GTDB): domain Bacteria; phylum Pseudomonadota; class Gammaproteobacteria; order Granulosicoccales; family Granulosicoccaceae; genus CAKZSB01. The sequence goes on from CAKZSB010000466.1 coordinate 11,230, forward strand.
CTTCTCGCCTACTACGACGAGCTGGAACAGAAAAACGCCGGCGCCCTGTGGACCGTGGCCAATAAAATCGAGCCGTGGGAGCCGCAATCGCAATCAGTTCCTGTGGTGTGGCGATTCGATGAATTACGCGCTGATGTCTTGCGCTCGCTGGAGCTGGTCACACCGGAAAAAGCCGGCCGCCGGGTTGTCTATTTAAGCAACCCCGGTCGCCGCGATGTGACTGCCGCCGTCGGCTGGATCTACGCCGGCCTGCAAGTGATGAATCCGGGTGAGGCTGCCACGGCCCATCGGCACTCCGCCAGTGCGATCCGCTTTATTATGGAGGGCGAAGGCGCCTATACCGTGGTCGACGGCCACAAGATGACACTCGGTGCCAACGATTTCGTGCTCACTCCCAACGGCACCTGGCACGAGCATGCAGTCGAAGCCAGTGGCACACCGTGCATCTGGCAGGACGGACTCGACATCCCGTTCGTCAATGCCATGGAGGCCAATTTTTTCGAAGTACATCCGGATCTCTCCGAGCCCGTCGCCTACCCCGTCGATGACATGACCAAAACCTGGGGCAACCCGGGCTTAACACCCGGTGGCGGTGCGTGGAGCAAGGGCTACAGCCCGATGTTCAAATACGAGTGGGAACCCACTTACGAGTCGTTGCAAAAATATGCGACCAGCACCGACGGCTCACCGTACGACGGCATACTGATGGAATACGTCAACCCGATAAACAATGGCCCTGTGATGCGCACCATGGGTGCTTCGATGCAGTTGTTGCGCGCCGGCGAGCACACCAAAGCCCATCGCCACACCGGCAGTTATTTGTACCATGTTGCGAAAGGCTCGGGATATTCCATCATCAACGGCAAGCGCTACGACTGGAAGGAAAAAGATATCTTCTGTGTTCCGTCGTGGGCCTGGCACGAACATGCCAACGGCTCTGACAGTGACGACGCCTGTCTGTTCTGTCTGTCCGATCTTCCGGTCATGCGCGCTTTCGACTTGTATCGAGAAGAAGCGCTGGCAGAAAACAATGGCCACCAACCGCTAATCTAACGGAAAATAAAAATGAAACTGGTTACCTTTCGGGCGTCAGTCGATGACGAGGCGCGGCTGGGCGTCGTACACGGCGATCTGATTATCGATGCCGAGTCACTGGGCGATGCTTTCGATCAGGATATACCCGATACCATGCTTGGTCTGATCGATAGCGGCCGACCCGGCGTAGCAGCTTTGAAGACACTAGTCGATGGCATTGGTGATACCCCGCCAATCCACACATCGATCGCCGCATCTTCCGCAATCTTGTGCGCGCCGATTCAGCGGCCGAGAAAAAACATCTGGGGTATCGGTTTAAACTATACCGAGCATGTCGCCGAGAGCGCACGTGCACTCGACACCTCGAATGAATTGCCGCAAAAACCTGTGCTTTTTACCAAACCACCCACGGCGGTGATCGGCACGGGTGAACCGATTTTGCACGATAGCAAAATGACGCAACAGCTCGACTGGGAAGTTGAACTGGCCGTGATCATGGGATCAGGTGGCAAACACATCGCCAAAGAAGACGCCCTGTCTCACGTGTTCGGTTACTCCGTGATGATCGATGTGTCTGCGCGTGACAACCGCCGCTCAGGTCAGTGGATATTTTCCAAAGGACAGGACAGCTTTGCGCCATTTGGACCGTGTATCGTAACCGCTGATGACATCCCGAACCCGCACAACCTCGATTTGTGGCTGACCAAAAACGGCGAGGAAAAGCAGCGCTCAAATACTCAATACATGTTGTTCGACATTCCGTCACTGATCGCAGATATCTCCACCGGCATGACGATCGAGGCCGGTGATATCATTGCCACCGGCACTCCGGCCGGCGTTGGCGCTGGTCGTGATCCGCAGGAGTGGATGTGGCCGGGAGATACCATTGTTGCCTGCGTCGAAGGGATCGGCTCACTGCGCCATCCGGTGATTGACGCCACCCCCGAATAGTCACCATAAAAGCGTCGCTGCGCCGTTACTCAGCGCAGCGAGGGCCTATCGCAGCGAGCATGTTCGCAAGCTTCGGAAAAGTCGCTAGGGCAGCTTCTCGAAGATAAACTCACCCATCGGCGGCAGTCCGTTCTGGATGTCTGTCTCGGACGGATCAGTAGTCAGGCGCGCGATGGGCTCTGGCGGCTGGGTATCGATATCACCAGAGGTGAAGAGCCTGCCGCTATCGGTGCCAGAGTCATAGACAAGTGCATCAACGGTCACCGACTCAACAAATTCGCTGCCATCGAACAACGCCAGATCTCTTACGCCAAGAAACCAGTCCGGGCTCGGGGCGACCATCGTGGTTATTGATACAAGCGGATGGTCGCGTGTGACTTCAAACTCGACACTCACAGTACCCGGAGAGACATCCACCGCACCGCCATCGATCGCCGCAACCGCCGAGCCATTGGCAATGGCCGCATCAATCTCCGCCAGCATGCCCGATGAATTTCCGGTTTCGGCCATCAACTCTACGCCATCTGTCGCGAGTTCACCGGTCCGCCAGACCACCAGCTGGTCATTGTGAACTGCACCTGTCAGTGGCGAAAAGTGCGCAGGCGGCGGAAAATTAACCGGGTGCGTCTGCGCACTCCAGGTAGCATTGAATGTCAAACGATACCGCGCACTGGTCGGTTGGTTGTCAACAGGCGGTGTGGTTTCAGGCTCGGGCTCAGGTGTGGGCTCGGGCTCAGGTGTGGGTTCCGGAGTAGGCTCAGGCGTGGGCTCAGGAGTAGGTTCCGGTGTGGGCTCAGGTGTGGGTTCCGGTGTGGGTTCCGGTGTGGACACAGGGTCGCTATTTCCATTCGCGTCTCCCACACTAAGGGCACAATCCTCAACCCGCAAGTGGCCCTCAGAGTAGAGCGTTACGAATCCATTGCTGGCATGCGTCGCTGCGACATCCAGACTGACGCGCGTATTCTTCGACGCTGCCTCTATTTGCTGCACCGCTACAAGTTCTTCATCGAGAAAGACACTTAAGTCAGAATAGCCATCGACTTCAGCGATAAAACAACTGAAAGATGAAGATTGCGCTCCCATTGCCTGCACCGCCTCAACTGTCAACGCCTGGTCCACACAAGTGCCGTCAGCCAGGTACAAACCGCTGCCATCAGCAGTGGCGACAGACGCACAGCCGCTGACCCAACCGGCCGCATTGCCTGTAGCGTCATAGTCGGAAAAATCTGCGTTGACCAGCAGATTGGGTAATGAAGTGGCAGTCGTTGGCGCCTGATCCTGCTCAAGGCTAAGGCTGCAATCGTCAACCAGAGCGCCGTGATCACTGTGAATCCACATACTTACAATAGTGCTGTTTGCCGGCGCATCCGCCACACTGGAAAGCCGTGTGTAGTCGCTTGCTGTGGCCACGGCTACCGGTGCCTGCGCGAGCTCCTCGTAATGACTGTTTGAAAACGTCATGCCCATGCCGGTCCAGGCGCGTTCACTGGCAAGTTTTACCGAACAGTCAAGTGCATAAGAGGAACCGGGTGTAACTTCGACCGAACGGTAAAAACAATTACCGGGTGAAAGCTCCAGCGCTGCCAAACCGCTATTGGCATCGCCGGATATACTTATTGCGCCTGGCTGACACTCAGTCCATCCGGACAGTCCATTTTCAAATCCGGGATTATCGTACAGGTTAGTTGACAATGCAGGAGAGTCGGCCGCGCTGCGCGCCGCAGCGATAAAACTGTTGAAGACGTCTATCTCGGTACTCGAGGCAGGTCTGCTGCCGCTGGGCCGGGTGGTGTCGATCAATTCGACTCCGGTTGACGAATCACATGCCTGTATTATTGCTGCCGCCGCAACCAGGCTGAATACCAAAGTACTGTTCTTCACGTGCATTCCTTCGAAACTCAGATACCGTGAGTATCGGCGCGAAGCCATTTTATTAGAGCAAGTTAAACTTACCGGCTACAGCATATTCTGAACAAAACAAGCGAATTGTGACTGAACAACCGCTGCTCCGATTACAGTTGCCAAATCAAAAACAACAACTCCGTTATTGACTCTGCAACAATAAAATTCGATATTCATCACTGCACAAATACAACTGATGCAGTCATTAGCACATCGACCCACCAGCGAGAACCGGTGTTAAAAAATATCTGTAATGACATCACCGAAATGATTTTCAAATCGGCTTGTCACGTCACATCATGCAGAAATCTTTCAGCCCCTGAACAATCTCGCCAACTCGGGTACATAGGCATTGCCATGACCGGCTTCTGCCGCAGATCCAATAGCACTCGAAACACCATCTGCAATTGCCCTGCTGCCTGCGCCGTCACCCAGCATTTCACGATAGTAGTCGATGTCCTTGATCGCATTACCAATGGCAAATGGTACGTCGTTGGCGTCGCCTGTCAAAATACACTGGCGCAATCGTTCCAGTGCCGCACCGGCACCACCGCCTTTGGCCAACACATCAACGAACACCTGTGCATCCACACCCGCATCAGCGGCCTGTGCCGCTGCTTCAGCTAATAGAGCCATATGGCCAATAGAGACATAATTGTGCAGCAACTTCATACGATGCCCGAAGCCGACGCCGCCAACGTGATCTATGTTCTCGGTAAAGGTGTCCAGCACTGGTCGCGCTTTCGCCAATACGTGCGCCTCGCCGCCCACTAATATATTCAGTGTTCCCTCATGCGCCTGCTTTGCAAGTCTTGTCATGGGTGCATCAAGAAAATCCCCGCCGGCAGCTTTAACCAGTGCCGCCATACGCTCGGTAGATTCCGGCAGCGCTGTCGAGCAATCGACCACGATAGCGCCGGGTTTAAGCGCAGAAATCACTCCGGCCTCCCCCGTCAGCACCGACTCCACCTGCGGCGACCCCGTCACACAGACAATCACAAGGTCAGCCTGTGCGGCTACTGCTGCGGCAGAGTCGAACTGAGCAGCGCCCAGGCCGAGAAGATCATCCACCGGTTGATTACCAGCGTGATTCATCAAGGCCAGCGCAAATCCGCCCTTCAGAACATTGAGCGCAATTCCATGCCCCATCAGCCCGACACCGATTATTCCGACTTGCAT
>CAKZSB010000467.1 GCA_937920585.1 uncultured Granulosicoccaceae bacterium
GCCACCTGCCCAGGCACCACTGATAATGCCGACACCCTCTTCCTCGGTGGTCAGCGTGATCGTCTCGATGCTGTTGTGCGCTTCGCAGCGATCGATCAGCGGGCCGTGGCCGGCGTCGGGTACGTGGGCGACGATATCGATGTGTTCCTCGATTAACACATCGAAGATGTCCTGGTGCCAATCGATGGCTTGCGTGGCGCTCATGGTGGGGCCTTCCGGTTGGTGGCGAGGGCGCTCTGAGTATATCGCCCCGCCGCCGGATTGGGCGGTCTATTCTCTGATCGGTATCAGTGCCGCTACCAGACTTTGCGTTTAGCTGACGATCACAGAGGCAATTCTGTCGCGATCGAAGTTCGCGCCGCACAGCACCACGGCGCTGGACTTGCCTGCATACTCTGTGTCGGCTGCAAGCCAGGCCGCCAGTGCCAGGCCGGCGGAACCTTCGACCAGCATTTTTTCATCCCACGCCAGACATTTGATCGCCTCGGCGATCTGCGCCTCCGAACACTCGACAATGTCATCAATGAGTTCTGTCGCCAGTGCCAGCGTGATGGAATCGCTATCGACCCCACCGGCGCAGCCATCGGCAAGTGTGTCGCTGTGATTGACATCAACGACGCTGCCGGCCCTGATACTGGCAGCCAGTGCCGCAGAATTAGCTGCGCTGACACCAATCACACGGGTGCCGGGAGAGTATGCCTTGATGACCGAGGCGACACCGCTGATCAAACCGCCGCCGCCCATCGACACAAACACCGCATCGAGTGACGGCGCCTGTTCCAGCAACTCCAGCGCCAGCGTACCCTGACCGGCGATGATATCCCGATCGTTGTAGGGCGACACATACACCCGGCCTTGCTCGCGGGCGAGCGCCTGCGCGTGTAACTCGGCCAGCCCGGCATCGTTGGAATGCAGGATGGTTTCGACACCGAGTGATTTGATTTTATCGTGCTTGTCGCGCACGACATTCTCGGGCAGCACAACACTGAGTTTATGCCCGGTAAGTGTGGCCGCGGTGGCCAGCGCCAGGCCGTGATTACCCGATGAGGCGGTAATCACCGGTGTATCGGTGGCGAGTGTTGTCAGCCTCGCCAGTGCGCCACGAAACTTGAAGGACCCGGTGCGCTGAAAATTCTCGGCCTTATAGAAGAGCCTTGTGCGATCACCCAGTGGCCGACGCGATTCGATACACGGCGTGGTCACAAGCCAGCGTTGAATGCGCCGGCGGGCGGCCACCGACAGTGCGGCCTGCTGCAAACTATTAGTTGTTAGTGTCACGTGTTTAGCTTTATCTTTTTGGTGCCACAGCAAAGAATCAGTCTTCGGCGATATCTTCAGCCCACAGCTCGGGTTTTTCGCGAATGAACTTTTCCATCAGCGCGATGCATTCCGGATCATCAGCGACAATAACCTCAACCCCGCGCTCACGCAGAAAATCCTCATTGCCGCCAAAGGTGGTATTTTCGCCGATCACCACGCGAGGTATGCCGAACTGAACAATGGTGCCAGAGCACATCATGCAGGGGCTGAGTGAGGTATACAGCGTAGTATCGCGATAGGTTTTCTGCCGCCCCGCCTTGCGAAGCGCATCCATCTCGCCATGTGCAATTGGATCGCCCTTTTGCACCCGTTGATTACGACCACTGGCCACCAGGGTATCTCCACGAGCAATCGCGGAGCCGATCGGGCAACCGCCCTCTTCATATCCACCCAGTGCCTCTTCATAGGCCAGCCGCAGGTATTTGCGATCAGTATCGGTTAGCAAGTTTATGCTCCTTGAATTTATTCAGCAGTTGCAGCAACGGGCCCGTCATAGTAAGGCAGCTGTTCGATGCGCGCCTGATAACCCGCGACGCGTTGCGCATCCAGATGCGCTGATATCTCGGCAAGTGGCGCAAACCATACTTTTTTGTCGCGCAGGGTTTTCTCCAGCCACTGTTCCACCAGTCGCCAGCGCGCCAGCCGCCCTGTCAGGAAGGGATGCACGATCAGCATGAAAAAACCACCGGCTTCGTACATCGCGTCGAACTCTTCCCAGAATCCCTGCAGGCCTGCCGACGGGCCACGCACCGGCATCATGTAACCGATTTCATCATAGTGGGCGAACGGCGGCCAGTCGTCAGTGCCCCAGTGGACCGGCATTTCGTTGAGCTCGCCTGCGGCGGTTTTCAACACGTAGGGGATGTCGTCGGCCATCATTGAGCTGTCGTAGCGAAACTCGTGTTCGATCAACAGATCGACAACGGTTTGATTGATGTTGTACACCGGCGCCCGATACCCCTGCGGTTTGCGCCCGGTGATACGCTGATGCGATTCCAGCGCCCGCTCGAACCACATGCGTTGCTGGTCGCGGGTGACGATCGGGTCTTCGTGCAGGTAACCGTGATGGCCGATTTCATGACCATCGGCCAGTATTTGTTCAATGGTCTGCGGATACTGCTCCAGACACCAACCCGGCACAAAAAACGACTGCTTAATACCAAGCCGGCGGTAGGTATCGAGAATCCGCGGCATCGCCACGGTGGGCCCGTAACGCCCCATGCTGATCGGGTAGAGCCGATCGTGCGAATCGGCCGGCCGCGCGATATGGATGAGGCTGTCGGCGTCCATATCGAAGGTAATCGCACAGGCGCAGCGCGCGCCGTCGGGCCAGCTGATAGGATTGGATATCATTGGTGTTGTGCCTCGCCGCAATCGCCTGTCTGTCGTGGTGCGGGCGCGCCTTCGCTGCGCTGGCACGCATGCCGGGTGCACCTGCCCCGGGCCGGTTCAATCTAACAGATTGCCGATCGGCACCAAAACGCTAAATGATTGGTCGCAGGCGCAGTGCGGCTTATAATCGATCGCACGCGCAACCCCCGAGGAAAACTACTTGAGCGCCGAGAAGACCAAATTTCACCGTCGCAGCCAGGCCTGGTTCGACAACGACTCCAATCCTTCGATGACTGCGCTGTACGTCGAGCGCTACCTGAACTACGGGCTGACGCGCGGCGAACTGCAGTCTGGCAAACCCATTATCGGTATCGCGCAAACCGGCAGCGATCTGTCGCCGTGCAATCGCGCCCACCTGGAAAACGCCAAACGCGTTCGCGAAGGCATTCGCGAGGCCGGTGGTATCGCCATCGAGTTTCCAGTGCATCCGATCCAGGAGACCGGTCGGCGCCCGACTGCCGCGATCGATCGCAACCTGGCCTATCTGGGCCTGGTGGAGATACTGCACGGCTACCCGCTCGATGGCGTGGTGCTGACCACCGGCTGCGACAAAACCACCCCGGCCTGCCTGATGGCCGCGGCGACGACCAATCTGCCGGCTATTGTACTGTCAGGCGGGCCGATGCTGGACGGCTGGTACCAGGGCAAACTGGCCGGATCTGGCACAATTGTGTGGGAGTCACGGCTGCGCCTGGCGGCGGGTGAAATCGACTACGAAGAATTCATGGAGATCGCCGCATCGTCGGCGCCGTCACCCGGGCACTGCAATACCATGGGTACGGCATCAACGATGAATGCACTGGCCGAAGGGCTGGGCATGTCATTGCCGGGCTGTGCTGCGATTCCGGCCCCCTATCGCGAGCGATTGCAAATCGCTTATGAAACCGGCAAACGCATAGTCGAGATGGTCGATGAAGACCTGACACCGGCGAAAATCATGACGCGCGAGGCGTTCGAAAACACCATTGCGCTGAACTCGGCGATTGGCGGCTCGACCAACGCACCCGTTCATGTCAACGCGATTGCAAAATGTATGAACGTCCCACTCGAGATTCAGGACTGGGAAACCCACGGCTACGACGTGCCACTACTGGTCAACATGCAACCCGCGGGCGAGTATCTGGGCGAGTCATTTCATCGTGCCGGGGGCGTGCAGGCCGTATTGGGCGAATTGATGCGGGCCGGAAAACTACACGCCGGCGCCACCACCGCCAACGGCAAAACCATGGGCGACAACTGTGCGGCTGCGGCTGCCAGCGATGAGCGCGTGATCAAGCCATACGGCAAACCTATGCGCGAGCGCGCGGGATTTCTGGTGATGTCGGGCAATCTGTTCGACTCGGCGGTGCTGAAAACCAGTGTGATCAGCGAGAACTTTCAAAAACTCTATCTCAGCAAGCCGGGTAGCGAGGGCGTATTCGAAGGCCGGGCAATCGTCTTTGAAGGTTCCGAGGACTATCACGACAGACTCAACGATCCGGCACTCAACATCGACGCCAACTGCATTCTGGTAATCCGTGGCGCCGGCCCGGTAGGCTGGCCCGGTGGAGCCGAGGTCGTCAACATGCAGCCCCCGGATGCACTGATCAAAGCGGGGATCACCGAACTGCCCTGTATTGGCGATGGCCGTCAATCGGGTACGTCGGCGAGTCCGTCGATACTAAACGCTTCGCCTGAATCTGCCGTGGGCGGTGGCCTGTCGCTTATTGCAACCGACGATATCATTCGCATCGATATGAACAACCGCACTGTCAATATGCTGCTGGACGACGACGAGCTTGAAGCCAGACGCGCCAGTGCCAAAACCGACTACCCGGCCGACCAGACCCCGTGGCAGAACATTCATCGCAGCACGGTCGGGCAGCTCGCACACGGCGCCTGCATCGAACTGGCCGAAGCTTTTCACTGTGTCACCGACACCCTGCCGCGCCATAATCACTAAAATGCATTTAAATTCGGCCACACACGGTACAAGCTGTTGAGAATTCTGATCACCGGCGGCGCTGGCTTTCTGGGGCAACGACTCGCGGCCGCCTTACTGCAACGCGGCGAATTGTCGCTGGATGACAAAACTGCCTCACCCGTTAGCAGCATCGTACTGAGCGATCTGCAGGAACCACCCCGTTGGCATGCCGGTCTGAAAGACAATCCACTGGTGCAGTTTGGCACTGGCGATATCGCCGACGGGCACTATGTTCAATCGTTGTTTAAGGATAAGGTGCATCTGGTATTTCACCTGGCATCGATCGTCAGCAGCCATGGTGAGCAGGATTTTGATCTGGCACTGCGCGTCAACCTGGACGGTACACGGCACGTGTTCGATAACGCTCGCAGCCAGAACAACAATACCCGAATGGTTTTCACAAGCTCGCTGGCGGCATTCGGCGGTGACCACATGCCATCTACGATCAACGACCACACCAAACAAACCGCTACAACCACTTACGGCACAACCAAAACGATTGGCGAACTACTGATTAACGACTACAGCCGCAAGGGTTTTCTCGACGGACGCACTGCCCGCCTGCCGACTGTAATCATTCGCCCCGGAAAACCCAACAAGGCGGCTTCAAGTTTTGTCAGCGGGCTTTTTCGCGAGCCACTCAATGGCGAGGACTGCGTAGTTCCGGTAGACCCGGCCATGCCCATGGCCGTGCTGGGCTACCGCAGTATTGTCGATGGCATTATTCGCCTGGCCGAACTGCCGGCAAGTTCACTGGGAAGCGAGCGCGCCCTCGGATTGCCCGCACTAAATGTAACCGTACAGGATTTAATGAACGCCGTGGCCAATGCCGGGCATGGCAGAGCGCTTGGCAAACACATTATTAAATACGATGACAACATCGCGCGAATCGTCGGCAGCTGGCCGCAAGCCATAGACGGCAGTCGCGCGTTGTCACTCGGATTACCCGTTGAAAACCAACTCGAAGATATCGTCGAGTACTACATCGCAGACTATCTGACCAACTAATTATTCTGGCCCCTTTTACGGGCCGACTACCACGAGAACACTAATGGCAGCCGATGACAACGTAACGCCAATCACCTTTGCGAAGAAGCCTAACCAGAACGTAGGCTACGTCGTGTTATCCGACAAGGATAACGTCGGCGTGGCTCTGCGTGACCTCAAAGCCGGCGAGAGCGTTGACGGGGTGACGCCGACTGACGATATTCCAAGCGGACACAAGCTGGCCCTCACCGACATGAGTAACGGTGACAAGGTAATGAAATATGCGCAGATAATTGGCTACGCCAATGGCGATATAAAACAGGGTGCGCACATTCATACCCACAACCTGGAGTTTCGCGGCACCGACCACAACTACGATTTCAGTGTTGATACCAGCGTAGCTGAAATCCTGCCAGAAAGTGAACAAGCCACCTTTCAGGGCATTCGGCGCGCCGACGGACGCGTTGGCACGCGCAACTATATCGCGGTGCTGTCCAGCGTGAATTGTTCGGCCACAGTCGTCACCCATATTGCCGATGCCTTCACCCCCGAACTTATGGCCCGGTATCCGAATATTGACGGCGTAGTTGCACTAGCGCACAGCACCGGCTGCGGCATGGCCGACCACGGCGAAGGTTACGAAAACCTGCAACGGGTTTTGTGGGGCTACGCACAGCACGCCAACATCGCAGGCGTACTGCTGGTGGGCCTTGGCTGTGAGGCAAATCAAATCAGCGCACTGGTCGATAACTACAAAATGCAACGCGGACCGCTGCTGCGAACCATGAACATTCAATCGGTCGGCGGACACCGCAAGACCGTGGCGGCCGGCGTCGCCCGCGTAAAAGAGATGCTCGACGATGCCAATAACATCAAACGCGAGACTTGCCCGGCATCCGAATTAATGCTGGCACTGCAATGCGGCGGCTCCGACGCCTGGTCGGGCATCACCGCTAATCCTGCACTGGGTTATGCCGTCGACTTACTGGTTAAAAACGGTGGCACCGCTGTACTAGCCGAGACACCCGAAATCTATGGCGCCGAACATCTGTTGACTCGCCGCGCTGTCGACGAGGCAACCGGCAAGAAGCTGATCGAGAGAATTCTCTGGTGGGAGGAATACGTTGGTCGCAACGGTGGCTCGATGGACAACAATCCTTCACCAGGTAATAAACTGGGCGGCCTGACGACCATTCTGGAAAAGTCGCTGGGCGCGGTCGCTAAAGGGGGCACCACCAATCTCAACGGTGTGTATCTCTATGGCGAAAAGGTCGATCGCAAGGGATTCGTATTCATGGACAGCCCCGGCTATGATCCGGCCTCAATCACTGGCGAGGTCGCCGGCGGCAGCAATATCGTTGTTTTCACGACCGGGCGTGGATCTACCTACGGCTGTAAACCGTCGCCGAGTATCAAGATTGCCACCAACACCGAAATGTTCGAGCGCATGGACGACGACATGGACATCAACGCCGGTCGAATCGTCACAGACGGTGCAACCATTGAAGAGGTTGGCCAGGAAATCTTCGACACCATGCTGCGCATTGCCTCCGGCGAGCGCACCTTGAGCGAAACGCACGGACTGGGCGACCACGAATTCATTCCGTGGCAAATTGGCGCCACAATGTAGGGCTCTGCACTATGCAACGCTTTATGGTAATCGAGCGCTTTCGCAAGAACGCCATGAGTGCTGTATACGATCGGTTCGAGGCTCACGGGCGCATGCTGCCCGCGGGCCTGCACTATATCGACTCCTGGCTCAGCAGTGAGCGCGAGGTTTGTTATCAGCTGATGGAAACTGAAAACCCCGCGCTGTTTGAACAGTGGATCACACACTGGGTTGATCTGGTCGATTTTGAAATTGTGCCACTCGACAGTTAACAAACCCTGCAATCACGCTTTCCTCACGAAAAAACACTTCACTTTTCCAGCAGGCAGCCGCGCTGCACCCGCCAGTTCTACCGGTCGGGTTTCACTTGAATTGAATCCCTCCAGCTATTGAACCACGTCCAGAAACCGGTTTAATTCGCTAACAATCAGAAACGATCATTCCGCTACCTTGATCAGGTACACGCGATTACGGGCCTTGTGAGGCCCGCATATCTGAATGTTTGCCTTTATTCAAACCTTCTGACGGGCAACCAGTGACCGTACTCGGCAAAATACGCAGGCAAATGTATCGGTTTCAACGCGCCTGGCGCCAGGTAACGCTTAAGCTGGATACCGGCCTGGCAAAGATGCCCTACCGCTTGCGCGCCGCCCGACGAACGCTACGCTGCAAGTTCGACAAAGCCATTGCAGTCACTGGCAGCAAACTGCTTGCGAAGTTACCACTGGAACCGGTTTTTCTTTGTTGCGCGGCACTGGTTGGCCTGGCCTTCACATTCGCGATTCAACGCGAACCTCCCACACTGCAGACGATACCCATTGCTCCCGCCAGCACCTCGGGCACGATTTCTATCCAGCTCGCCTCGTATGCAACAGACAAACCGCGACCTGTTGCCCCATCGCCGACTGCGCAATTCAAGGCCTGGCCTGGGCATTTGTACACACCAATAGCCCGCAGAGAGATTGCCGAAACCCGGCCCGTTGCGGGCAGCAGCATGTCTGCCGAATTGCCAGAGCCAGCGCCACTACCGACATCCGTGGCTGCAACATTCCCCGGCAACGGCGGCGAGAGTGTGGATTTACTCGACTCACTGGCACACGAATTAGTTCGAAATACGGAAAATGCGCACGACAGCCGCCGAGAGGTAGAAACCAGCGTAGTGGTAGATACCAGCCAGGCTTTTCCAGTTTATGTTAGCGAGGAGACAGCCGGCACTGCAGTCGCAATCCCCCATCACAACGCCAATTCTGAACTGGTGAAAATTGAGCCCATTGCGAGCGCAGTAAATACCAATGAATTGTTATCCAGCACGCCCGCCAACGGTAATGCCGAGCTGGTGAGAATCGAACCTCTTAAAGACGCGCAATTATTGCCAGAACCGACCCACCGCTCTGACAACAGCGCAGCCATTGCCCCCTCCACTAGTAGCGCGGGCAAAGCGCTGGTTACGCCTGACCAGCGAGCACCGCTTGACACAATAGCGCTATATAGAATCGATCCGTCGATGCAGGATAGTCGATTCCATTTTTACGAACAGTCGAAGGTCAGTACACAAAAATTTTTGTATGAACTGGGCAATGTCATTTTCACCTCGGGCCCGAATTTCGCCGAGCGCGTAATCGAGACAACCGAGAGCGACTACCTGTATGTGCTCTCGCAGCACAGACTGGCGATCGCATGGCATCAACTACACAAGCCAACACGAGGCAACCGGGCCATGCAACTGGCCACGGCGAGAGCTGTGCGGATATCGGATTCTGCCTGGGCTCCGATCGCAATGGCTGATCGTGCCTTGACACTATTCAGAATCGGACAGCAATCCTCAGCGCGATATGCAATCGATACGGCAGATGAGCTCTATCAAAAAATCGACAATCCCGTGCAGCAGGTGGTGGCCGCCAGCGGAATTGCCAGCCGACATCTTTCTCTTGATCAGCAGAGCCATGCCGCCATTTACCTCGATACCGCTTCACTCGCTGCCCGGCAGCTAAACGTCGATAACCTGCAACAAGGACTACGCTACCTCGCACTGAGCGAAGCAGAAAGCAGCCTGGGTAAACGAGCCAACCTGCATGTATCGAGGATGGCAGATGGTTATTACAAAACCATCACGGCTTTGACTGTGAGTCAGCTGCTGGAGGCCCGCAGCAGACTGGCGGCATCGCAGCAGGCGCGCACTCACGCCCATTCCGCATCGAAGGCGGTAAACCCGCTCGACGACACTATCAGGCAGGCCTTGCGCCGTCGACCCGCGTCGGGATAGGTCACAGGTTCAGCACAGTTTTTAAATAGTTCACGCCGCTGGCCGATACGATCTCACAGCACAGGGCATGTAGTTTAGGGCGTGGCAGAAGGACGTTAAGAGAATACTGAATCGAGCGCCATTCACGATAACTAAAATAATAAGAATACAAGGTACACCACCGTGACAAGAGTAGTCGAGCTAGTTGTCAACGCTGCAAAGGAAGGCATTGCAGAACAGGAACTGCAAACGGCATTGAGCGAACTCTATGGCAAGCCACCCGAGCACTTCGATAAGTTAATCCATCAGATATTCACTGTAAAGCAGCCCTATACGCTGTTGAAGGATATAAAAGAGGAAGTTGCGACCAAGCACCAGGCGAGGCTCGAAAAGATCGGCCTTGAGTGTTCGCTTGAAATCAGCCTGGCGCTGGTACCGGTCGGAGGAGAGCAGACCGCCGATGGTTCGGCGCCATCTGCACCCGCTTGCCCGGTCTGTAAGGAACCGACCACCAGTCAGGAGGAATGTACCAGTTGCGGTGTTGATCTGCGCAAGGCAACCAGCGCGCGACAGAGCTCGGACGCGATACAGCGAACACTGGAAAACGCTCAGGAAGAGCTGAAAAAGAAAAAAAACCAAAATGCTGAAACCCTTGAAAAGCAGCGCAAGGAAAAACTGGAAAAGGAAAAGGCTGCCAAGGAAAAAATCGAAGCTGAAAAGAAGGCAGTAGAGCAAAAAGAAGAAGTTAAGGACGTATTCACTGCCGAGTATGTGGACCCCGCAGACGAAAAGAAACGCAAGATGGTCATGGGTGGTGCTGTCGCCATGGTAGCTGCCGGTGTTATTGCGTTTGGTACAGGCACATTCACCAGCTCCCCGGCGGTCGACACACAAGCCGCAGGTGATCTGATCACTGCAGACAGTGAATCCGCCGCTGACGAAACCGCCATTTCCGCCGACGCTGAAACAGCCAGCGGGGCTGACAGCGAGACTGGCGACACCGCTTCGGCAGAAACCGGTTCAGATGACACAACGGCAAGTGCAGCGACGGAGCCAGGTGACACAACAGCAAGTGGAGTGACAGAGACAGGTGCCCCGGCATCAGCTGCCGCCTTGAGTGAGAACATAGTGGCAGCCGCTACAGAGAAAGTTGAATCCGGCAGCCCGAACGGGCCAGTCGCTGACAACTTCGACGAGACAATCGCAAAGTTCGAAAATGCCGCGGCGAGACAAAGCGATAATCGAAGTGCAGAGCAAGTCGCCGAGGATCTGATTGCGAATGCGACCCGGAACAAGGCAGCCTTTCAGAAGAGCGCTAGTCTCACCGGTGCGAAAGGCGGCACACTGCAGATGCCATCCAGCATGAATGGCAACGGCGCTGCGGGTGGCGCGAATACGGCGTCAGGCATCCAGCAACTGGAAGGCGCAGGCTCGCTGAATTTGAATGCAACACTGGCAAAGTACTCTGGCAATACAAACGCTGCAGGCGGCTTGTCGCAGGGCACAGGGTCTGGCAGTTACCAGGATCAGTTCCTCGACCACTGGATGAGCAGACAAGCCAAAGCCCGGAAACTTGGCAGACTCGCGACCAAACTGATGAAGCAGGGACAATCAGAAATGGCCCAGCAGCTGGTTGATGAAACCAACGACACCTGGCTGGCTATTCACGGCCATCATAAAATCGCCATCGCGGAGCAGTTGGCAGGCGATGGTGACGGCTCACATGATCGGATGATGAACCTGTTTGTCGATTTGATGATGGTTGATGATGTAGCGGAGAAGATCACAGCGCTGGCCGACCATGCGCAAACCTGGCACCTTATGCTGAGTGACACACAGACTGATAACACTTTTGATCAAATGAAGAGCATGGCCGCCGCTCCCATGACGCCCAGACAGCAGATCGTCGCGAACGTAGCCATGGCGAAAAGCCTGCAAAGCACCGACAGGAAAAGTGATTCTCGAAAACGGTTCGACAAGGCGCTCGACGCCAGCCTGCAGATCGCCAACAAGAATAACGCTCGCGACGAAATGATCCACTTCATCGCGCTGGCCGAGGCGACTGCGCGATTCGGCGATGAGGCACTTTTGCACGCCGGGAAAATTAAAAACGAAAATCTCCGCCAGGCTGCCTATCAAAGCCTGTACCAGACATTCTCAAAGTTTGGCATGGATCGGGAGGCATCAGCAGCGCTGAACAAAGTCGGTGGCGCCGATATGCCAGCGGTTGATCGCGCTGCGCTGGAAAAAATGCTGAAAAACGGCGCTAAATTATCAGAGCTGGAGCAATAGACGGGTCACGGGATGGAAGCCGCAGCTATCAGCCTGGCTGCACTTTGTCGTAAACAAACTGACTGCCAGCGTTGAAAATTTCGACGCTGGTACAGGTTTATCAGCTGCGACAAGCCTGTCGCCTAGCCGTAGTCACCACCGTCGTCTGAGTCGTATTTGCGGGCCAGTTCATCAGCCATTGCTGCGATACCCGCAGCGGCGAGTGCGCTTTGCCTCACGTTGTCCACGCTGTCCTGCAAAGACTTTGTACCGCCTGACGCAGCCGGCGCTCCAGCCGCAACCGGTTCGGCTGCAACCGGTTCCGCCAGCCTGGCAGGCTCATCCGGCGCGCCTTCAACAGGTTTCGGTGCAGCCTCGAGCGCAGGCAACGCCTGATCTTCGGGCATGTGCACCCGCACTTCACGGTGGGCGAAGTGAATGCCGATTTTCGCCAGCCCATCGCGAATTTCCTGATAGCCCAAGCGGCGAATAACCCACTGGTCACCGGGGCGACAGGTAAATTTAACCCGCACGATCAAGGCCGATTCTTCTACACGATTTACCCCTTGCGACTTCAGCGGCAGGATAAATTTGGAGCCGTGCTCCGGGTGCTCCTTCAGCGCCAGACCAATTTTCTTGACCGCTTTGCGCAGCTTTTCAATATCAGTGTCATAGGGCACACGCAATTCGAGCTTCATCGTCACCCAGTCGCGGCTGAGGTTCTTGACGGTCGCCATCTCACCGTAGGGTATCGTCTGCACCGCGCCCAGATGATGTCGCAGTTGCATGGACCGAATAGAAATCTTTTCTACGGTTCCCTTCATCGACCCGACCTCAACATACTCACCCATGCGGAACGCATCATCGACCAGAAAGAAGATGCCGGATATCACATCCTGAACCAGCTTTTGCGCACCAAACCCGACGGCGATACCAATGACACCGGCCCCTGCCAGCAACGGTCCAATCTGCACGCCAACAACATATAAAGCGGTGAGCACCAGAAATATAGCCAGCACAATCGACATCACTGTGCGCAGCAGTGGCAGCAGTGTTTCGGTGCGCGTGCCACCCTGCCCGCCACCGTCGAGTTCGAGTGCGGCAATAGGATCGATGTCTGATTCAGGCATCTTGCTCTCGGCCCAGCCCTGCACTATCTCCCAGATTGCGAAACCAACCACCGCCACAACGCCAAGCTCAACCACGACGTCGAAGAACTTTTGCACCATCGGGTGACCTGCAAACTGGCTGGCACCCTGAAAGCCCCAGGCCTTGGTGACGGTGAACACTGCAAACGCGAGCAACACGAGCCTGAAGCCGGTTTGAATCACTGTCACGAAGCGCTCACCGCGGTGCCGGTTAATCGGTGAATTAAAAACCTTGTCGGCGATGACCCTGTCGAGGAACATTTGCACCGCGCGATCGAGAATGGGAAACGAGAGCGTAATCCACCAGCAAACCGCCACCTTGTCTGCTCGCTCTGTGTTGCCGATGAACAGGTTGAACGACCAGATAGCCCAGATCACAAGCAGCCAGACACTCAGAACGATAGGCCAGTTGCGGTAAAACCCGGCCGCTACCGGGCGGATGTCAGGGTTCGGACTACCATGCGGATAAAACACCTGATTGAATTGCTTTCGCGATAACCAGATGAACGCGATGAACGCCAGGTTCACCGCCAGCGTCAGCCCGGCGGTCATCAGTACCACCAACGGCTGATACATTCCCATGTGGCCGAGAAACGCAATCAGTGCGAGCCCCAGTTGCAGCACCGCAAACGTACCCACCAGGCTTTTATAGGCAAACCGCGCTTCACGATCCTGCAGCGGCATCAGGCGAAGGTTGGAATTGTTTGGCGACAGTACGGCACGCATGACCGCGTTGAACAGCAGCACCCAGGTCTGCGCCATCACGATGCCATCTACCAGGGCCCGGTTGGCGGTGCCGGCTTCGAAAAAATATACCGCGGCAGTATGGGCAAAGAAGTAGAAAACCCAGACACTGATCAGCTCAAGCACCAGCGACAATGCGCTGTAGAGCAGCGTGGTCAGGCCGTCGCCGGCTTCAGCCACTCTCGCATTGAGCTTGCGCCGGGTTCGCCGCGGGCCAATCAGCAGAAAGCCGCACCAGCCAATCGCAAACACAATTAGCGCATTCAGCGCTGGCCGAATGAAACCCGCCATTCCCTGAAAATCGGTCATCGAATACCAGATGACGACGAACAGCGAGCGGGTGTGCGGCAATGCATCAAACAGTTCGAATAGCGAAGCGCGGAACTCGGCAGCGGAGTTCTCCACCCCTGATGACAGGCTCGCAGCATCAGAGCCACCAGCAGCGAAAGCAGGCGGTGTAATCGTCAGCACCCCGAGTAACAGAATTGATACGATAAACAGTCCTGCGGGCAATTTCATCGACTTGCCATCACGAATTTCAGTTTGGCGCATTGTCGGTTCTGGAACCTCTGTTTTTATAACTTTTCGAGTATGCCACAAATTTTAACCGTTCGCATTCCGGGAATAACCTTAGTCGCTCTCTATTAAATTCAATTATTTCATATAGTTAAATATACTCAAACGCGAACACTCTCGCTCTGAAGAACGACTGCCACCGCGGGCGCTGCGTGTCGCTTCACCGGCAGAATTTAGACAGAACAACAAATTTAACGGGACCTGTCTCGCATTGAATACCTGCGCGGTCCGGCCGAAAAAGGCCCGCTTCAGTGCGAACCAGGCCACAAAACATTCCGCTGAACAACCACAAATCTGCAAATTCAATAGTGCTTCAATTTCTATACAAACCCATCAAATTACACTGCCCGAGATCAAATCTGTGGCTCGACCAAGGCAAGCGTATGAACAAGGGTTACTCAAGACAGCTCCAGGCAGACTACCGACAACTGCAGCAGCCAGCAGAGCTGGCGGCCTTCAGCCGCGAGGATCTTGCAGATGTCAGCACACGTCGCCGCAATATCTGGGTGAGAAACGCGTCGAGACTCGCCGTTCTGGTACTGAGCGCATGCTCCTTTGCCATAGTGCTTCAAGGCGTAAAGGCCGGCAGCCGTCCGGATCTTAGCCCGGCCGATATCGTCCAGATGCAGGGCTACGGTGGCCGGCAATTTGTACCACACACCGTGACGCCCGAAAGCCTCGGTCACAGCCGATCCGATAGCGGCAACACTGGCAGTATTCGCGAAGTGTCAGCCCGCAACCTGGTGATCGGAGACCTGCAGGATATTGCCCCGCAAATTATCGATCAGCACTTTCCCGCCCCAGTGGAAACCCATTCGGTGATCCGCATGCGAGTGCTGCAGCAATGGAGCAATCTGCGCAATCGCCCCGATCTTAGCGGCGATATAATTGCGTCACTCTACAAGCACGATACGGTAAGCGTGCTTGGCCAGACCGATCAGTGGCTGCAAGTAGAAACCGATGACTATCAGCAGGGCTACATGCATCGATCTGTGCTCGGAGAGCACTGAGTGCTGGCTTCTGTTTTCATAGCTGGCCAGGCGGGGTAAATATTTCCAGCGGCGCGTTGTATCTCGCCTGTCGCGAACGCCAACCAGGGCGCCAGGCAAAACATAAACAGGCTTAGCCAGGCGACAGATCGCAGAAAAGACACTGCCACACCGCTAAGCGGTGGAATCCACCACACCATCCCAGATGGCAGCGGGCACCAGCACTTCACCGCGCGCCAACAGTCGCGCCGTGCGCGTAAGACCCGCACTGTGCAGACACAAATCACCCTCACGACATTCGTAATCTACCTGCAATTCAATGCTGCCGGAGGGATGCTCGATAGATACTTGCGCCGCACCCTCAGGGTGACGAGCCAGACCGTCCGCAATCGTTCCGGGTGACAGTGCACAGGCAGCAACACACTGGGAACCGGTAACCGCCATCGAAGGGTGACAATTCCACGGCATGAAATACCGCGCTCTGATCGTGCCGCCGGCTGCAGGCTCGGCCAACAAACCGAATTTCGGAATCACCGACTGACTGACATCACCCAGCCCCATACGCCTGCCGGCCTGCAATCTGATGTGCTCAAGCCGCTGCATCAATACCTTATTACAATCCAGTTCCTGCGGGGTCTCATTGCCGCTAAGGCCGAACGCATCGGCACGTGCCATCACCATCGGCATGGCAACGTCGACGCAGCTGACGGCGACGTCATCGATCATTTCCCTTGCCTGCCCCGACGGAAACATTGCACCCGTTTTACTACCGACCACATCCATAAACTTGAGCAGCACCGGTGACGCCGTACCAGGCACACCGTTAATCGAGGCCGTGCCATCGTATTCAACCTGCCCGCCGGGTGTCTGCACCAATGCCTCGATGCGAGAGCCTGTATTGACAGCCCGGATGCGAACGACGGTAGTGTCATGCTGTGCATCGACCAGCCCCATCTCGATTGCCGCAGGGCCTACTCCGGTGAGAATATTGCCGCAGCTGGGTGCAAAATCGACGAGCTGTTCCTCGACAGAGACCTGGCCGAAAAAATAATCGATATCCGCCCATGGCTCATCCGAGCGGGACAGCATCGCAACTTTGGTGGTCACCGCCGTACCACCACCAATGCCGTCGATATTGATCGGATGCCCGGCACCGACCGCGGCAACCAGTACTCGTGACAACAAAGCACGATCCGCTGGCAAATCGCCGCGATTGAAATAGGGGCCGCGAGATGTGCCACCACGCATGAACAGAAACGGAATTGCCGTCTGGAGCATGAAATTAACCCTGCGCCTGAATGGAGTGCACCGCTGTAACTATGCGGGCCGCTCAAAGTAGATCAGTTCACCGGCGCCAAGGTATTCGCCACCGCCGAGCCGGCCGAGCGGATCGACCGCGTCTGCCTTAACGCTCAACCGCCCTTTCGCATCTTGCCCCGTGACTGAATCTTCGAGGTAGAGGTGCTTTAGCTCAGCGTAAACGATCGCCTGCTTTTTTATCATGTGAATATCCACAAGCTCACAGGCATAGGCGATGCGACACGCTGCGACACGGGGCAGATCACTACCGGGCATCGGCGCCAGCTCCAGGCCCAGCATGTCGATTTCCGATTCACCGTAAGGCATGGTCGCCGAAGATTTTGTCATCGCCTCTGCCTGTTCGCGGTGAGCGATGTTGATGATGAATTCGCGATTCTTCTCGATATTGCGCCGCGTATCCTTGATCGAGCCGTCGGGCGCCATACCAATCGACAGATAAATCATTGGCGGATCGCTGCTGATGCCATTGAAGTAGGAAAATGGTGCCAGATTGTATGACCCATCATCGCTTGCAGTCAGTACCCATGCAACCGGTCGTGGAATGATGGTCTGGGTCATCATCGCGTAGGACTGAATTGCGTTTAAATCACTTAGATCGATATGCATGAGCCTTCCTGCCAATTAGTAATATAGCACCGCTAACAGCCGTGTGATGACAGTATACAGCGCCGCAGACCATGCCATTCACAACCAAACGCTAACCCGTCCTGCGATCAGACATATTGTTGCCTGACCCGGAATATGCCACCATTCGACCGCTACATCTTGTGCTAACTTCTGCAGAAAGGAACTTACTGTGCGCTATTTGCTGACCTTGTATTGCGTCTTATTGTCCACCAGTGCGTTTGCTGGCCTGGCCATCAACGGCAAACTGGCCGATGTTGCACATTTACCCGCCCAGTCCATTGAGGGCAAGATTGAATTTGTTACCGGTGACTCGGACCTGACCACCTATGGCGGGGCTTTCAACCTTAAATATTCCGACAATCTCTTGCTGACAGGCACACTAGCCGCAGTCTCCGCAGATTCCGACGACGGAACCTTGTTTGGCATCGGAGCACAGTATGTGGTCGATGGTGTGCTGTCGACGATGGATTTCGCCACATTCGGGTCTTACGAGCGACTCTCCGGCGACAGTGACATCAACTTGTTAACTATCGGCGCGGTGGCCAGCAGCCGCGAGCCGATCGGCGCCAACAAGAATATCTTTTGGTACGGCAATATCTTTATCTCGCGCGCCAGCGGCGATGGCAGCGAGACCGATCTCGGCTTCGGCGGTGGACTGGTCATACCATCAGCCGCTGGCGAGTTGTTCGGCGGGATCGACATCATCGATGATCCTGTGCTGGGCTTTGGCTTTCGCTACTTCCTGAAGTAACTCTAGATACTTTCTGCTGTTGGCCTGCCGAGCCAACGGCTTTTTGATCGGGCGCTGCCGTCGCCAGCCGACAAAACGCTGCGATAAGCTGCCAGAATCCGTTCACCACTTCCCATCACTCCGACGTCCGGCCCTTCCCGAGCGACGTCATCACCGTTCAGGCGCTTGCATGAAAATAGAAATTCTCTGTACCGGTGACGAAATTCTCACGGGTAAGACGGTTAATACTAATCACAGCTACATTTCACAACGGTTAACAGAAGCGGGCCTGCAAACGTATTGGGGCACCACCGTCGGCGATGATCGCGAAAGCCTCGTCAATGCGTTTCAACAGGCATCACAGCGCGCCGATGCAGTGATCGTGAACGGAGGCCTTGGGCCTACTGTCGATGATCTATCACAGGAAGTTGCCGCAGAGGCGGCCGGCGTGGAGCTGGAGCTGCACGAGCCATGGCTGCAACGGCTGCAGGATTACTACACCAGCCGTGGCAGGCAAATGCCACCCAACAACAAGAAGCAGGCAATGCTGCCGGCCGGTTGTGAATTTATTGACAACCCGATCGGTACAGCCTGTGGTTTCGCGGTCAATATTGGCGGCGTGTTTTTTTACTTCACACCCGGCGTACCGCGCGAGATGCGCCGTATGATCGACGAACAGGTTGTGCCGCGCATTCTGAAATCCAGCGGCTTGCAAATCG
Organism: uncultured Granulosicoccaceae bacterium; assembly: GCA_937920585.1. GTDB lineage: Bacteria > Pseudomonadota > Gammaproteobacteria > Granulosicoccales > Granulosicoccaceae > CAKZSB01. The sequence goes on from CAKZSB010000467.1 coordinate 18,638, forward strand.
TCACGCAACTCAAACGATTTCACTCGTTCGGCATCGGCGAGTCGCGCGCTGACCAAATGCTCAAAGATGTTGAGAGCCTGGCACCCACTGGCAGCGTAAAACTCGGCTTTCAATCGCACTATCCCCAACTGGAAACCAAACTTGCCGCACGAGCGGCCAACGAAGAGGAATTGCAACGAGTACTGGCACCGCTGGATGCAAAAGTCCGCGAGTGTCTGGGCAATTTTATTTTGTGTGAAGACACCGAAACGGTTGAACAGATTGTGCTCAGCCTGCTGGCTGAAAAGAACGCAACAATCTCAACACTCGAAATGGCCAGCGGTGGCGCGATCAGCAAACGGCTGGTCAGTGCCGATAGCGATGGCACAATCACCAGGCGTGGCATCGTCAGCCGAAATCTGGCCGAACTTGCGGCAAGTCTGGGCCTGTCGTTGCAAACCGAATCTCCCGATCTCGACACTGCCGGCCAACTGGCAGAGCAATTAGCCGAGACAACAGGCAGCAGCCACGCGCTGGTACTTTTACAGTCGATTGAGCCCGTCGATGACAACACCCGCTCGGGCGCCGATATTTTCATCGCCATCGCCACCCCTGACGGCACACTCAAGCGCCAGGCAAGATTTTTGGGGGGACACGAATGGGTGCAGCTGGGCAGCGTGGAAATGGCGATTGATTGCCTGCGCCGTTGCCTGCTCGGGCTACCCGTCGATGAGAAGATCGATTTCGAGCAGCAGGGCTAGAGCGGAAACACACAATCCGCATTAGCAGACTGCTCCATATCCTCGCACTGTAAAACGCGCTGAAGGCTGGCAATTAACGCTGGCTTCGACCCTACTCTTTTAGTAGCCCGCAAACAAAACAGACGCACCCGCACTCGCGTGCGCAATTGAGCACTTCAACCGCCCACACCACGCCTGAGGTACGCACCTCAAAAAACAGTAGACCTGATGTACGTACATCATTTAGACTGCCTCTGGCCGGGATTCGGCGCAGCGGCGCATCCCGGAGGCATCCACCGCTGCTGAACGCGAGGAATGAAAAACCATGAAACTTCAAAAGATAGCGTCTGCCGGGCTTCTGGCGGCTACTGCTGCAAGCTATACGTCCGCGGCTCAGGCAGATGACCTGACTTTGTGCTGGGCGGCCTGGGATCCGGCCAACGCGCTGGTTGAACTGAGCAAGGAATTCGAATCACAAAGCGGCCATACGATGAATTTCGAATTCGTCCCGTGGCCTAACTTTGCCGACCGCATGCTCAATGAGCTTAACTCCGGCGGCAAGCTCTGCGATCTGCTGATCGGCGATAGCCAGTGGATCGGTGGTGGCGCCGAGAACGGCCACTACGTAAAGCTGAATGACTTCTTCGACAAGGAAGGCATCAGCATGGACGACTTCGCACCCGCAACCGTCTACGCCTACTCCACCTGGCCAAAAGGCACCCCCAATTACTACGCCCTGCCCGCGATGGGAGATGCTAATGGCTGGTTCTATCGCAAGGACTGGTTCGCTCGCGAAGACATTCGCGCCGCCTATAAAGAGGCAACCGGCCAGGAACTGGGAGAGCCCAAAACCCAAAAGGAAATGCTCCAGATTGCGCAATTCTTTCAGGGTCGCGAAATAGACGGCAAGAAAGTCTACGGCGCCGCCATCTTCACCGAGCGTGGCTCTGAAGGAATCACCATGGGCGTCACATCGGCACTTTACCCATGGGGTTTCAAATACGAAAACACGCCAGGCAAGTACGATATGGAAGGTGCAGTTAACTCGCCTGAAGCCGTTGAAGCGCTGGAATTTTACAAAGAGTTCTACAAGACCGCGACACCACCGGGATACACCAACTCGTATATGGGTGAAAGCCTCGATGCGTTCAAGTCCGGCCAGGTGGCAATGGCAATGAACTGGTTTGCCTTCTTCCCGGGCTTGTATGCCGATCCCAATACCGGTGGCGACAAAATCGACTTCTTCGTCAATCCGCCCCAGAACGTAGCGGGATCCACGCTGGGTGGCCAGGGTATTTCCGTAGTCTCCTACTCCGAGAAAAAAGACGCATCGCTTGAGTACATCAAGTGGTTCGCCAACCCCGATGTTCAAGCCAAGTGGTGGAGCATGGGTGGTTATTCAGCGCACAACTCCGTGCTGAATGGCGACACCTTTAAAGACAGTGCCCCCTTTGCCGGCGATTTCCTGCAGGCGATGGAAAACGTGCAGGATTTCTGGCAGGAGCCAGCCTACGCCGAACTACTGCTGGCGATGCAGAAGCGCGTTCACGACTACGTCGTAGCCGATCAGGGTACCGCGCAGGAAGCACTCGACAAGTTAATTGAGGACTGGACCGAAGTCTTCGAGGACGAGGGCAAGCTTTAACCTTTGCAGGAGCCTGTCCCAGGACAGGCGCCTGACTGCCAGTACCGGCGACTCCGCTCGCCGGTACTGCACCCACACAGACGACAAACTCCCGACAGCACGCTAACGCTGCTCCACTCCTACCTGGAAATTGTTCGATGGTTCAAAAACCGGTCGATCGCCTGGCCAGCGCAACCCCCGTGCAGGTAGCCCGCAAGGTACGTGGTCTATCCGATCGCGCTATCGCATGGATCTTTGTTGGGCCAACCATATTTTTGCTGTTGGCGAT
>CAKZSB010000468.1 GCA_937920585.1 uncultured Granulosicoccaceae bacterium
GCGAAACGCTGGCGGGTGCAGCCGTCGCACTGGTGGTATCGCAATCAGAGGATAGTGACGCCTGTTTGTTGCTCACCATGAGAAGCGCGAAGCTGAAGAAGCACCCCAATCAGTTCGCGTTGCCCGGTGGCAAGATCGACGATGGAGAAACCATCGAGCAGACCGCTCTGCGCGAACTGCATGAAGAACTCGGTGTGTTGTTGCCAGCGGGCAATGTGATGGGGCGGCTGGATGATTTCGCGACCCGATCAGGCTTTAGAATATCGCCAGTGGTGGTCTGGAACGACAGTGATCAGGCGGTCGTGCCCAATCCCGACGAAGTTGCATCGGTCTATCGCATACCACTGCATGAACTATTGTTGCCACAGATTCCCGAAATCATTACAGAAGATGGCGGCGATCCGATCCTCACTATCACCCTGCCGTCTATTGGCCACCGCATGTATACCCCGACCGCTTCAATTATCTATCAGTTTCGCGAGGTGGCGCTGCTTGGACAGGCAACACGAGTCTCACACTACGAGCAGCCGAAGTTCGCCTGGAAATAAACCCCCGTTTTTTGCCACTACGATTTGTCGTCGAGATCGAGATCGCTGCGCGCATAGCAATGGCGACCGGTTTCGGACGGCAGAGCTCGCTTCAAGGCCCAGTAGTGCCTGGCTTCCCGCATCCCCAGATCGGGATTGTCGGCGATAAAGTCCTGCGCATACTGATTAAACTGGTTGTGCGGTTTTATGGCTGCCTTGACCGATGAACTTTTGCACTGCAGCCAAAAATCACCGGCATCACCCAGCGTCTTGCCCATGTTTTCACGCATCCAGTCCATGAAGGCTATGTTGAATTTGAAAGCCGGATCGACCTGTTCAATAAAATAGCGTCTTACATTCTGTGTATTACGGTAGTTATCCGTGATCACAGTTTCGCTTGCCAGGGAAGCTGATCCCCAGTCAAACCTGGAATTAGCCGCTGGCGCATGATCTCCGGACCAACGCTTTTCGCCGGTTTCATGAAAATGACACAGGCGATCCAGCAAAGTGAATTTCGCCCCGCCAACCTTCAGGCCAAGCCGTCGCGCCTCCGCCGCTAATTCCGATTTCAACCAGTACCAGCGACGCAGCTCGGCCGCGTTGGTAATCGCGGCGATATCGGGACGATCCGGGGGCTTATTCATTGTCTGTCGAGTTTTCAGGGCGCCGGCAAAACTTCTGTTGTATCCACCGCAGCTACACCCAGTTCACGCTTCCAGTGGCACAAGCGCTCGACGGCCGCAATCATGACCCCGGCCATATCTTTACCCGTGGCCGCTTCAATACCTTCCAGCCCGGGCGATGAATTGACTTCCAGCAGCAGTGGCCCGCTGCGCGATCGAATGATATCCACCCCTGCCACTGCCAGCCCCATCGCTCGTGCAGCCCGCACGGCGAGCTTGCGCTCATCGGCGGTGGGTTTGATTTTGGTGGCCGTGCCGCCCTGGTGCATATTGGCTCTGAATTCACCCGGCGCCGCCTCGCGCTGCATCGCAGCCACCACCTTGCCATCGACCACAAACAGACGCAGATCACGCCCCTCAGCCTCGGAAATAAATTCCTGCACCAGCAGGTTCGCCTTCAGCGACTTGAACGCATTAATAACACTCTCCGCCGCCTTGCGGGTCTCTGCCAGCACCACACCACGCCCCTGCGTGCCTTCCAGCAGCTTCACGATCAACGGCGCACCGCCAACCATCTCGATCAGGTCATCGGTATCCATCGGTGAATTGGCGAAACCGGTGGTGGGGATATCAAGCTTGTTCTTCTGCATCAGTTGCAAGGAGTAGAGCTTGTCGCGCGAGCGGCTAATCGCCTCGGACCTGTTGAGCGTGGCGATACCCAGGCTTTCGAAATGGCGCGTGAGCGCGCAGCCATAAAAGGTAATACTCGGCCGGATACGCGGGATCACAGCGTCGAGATCATTGAGGATGATACCGCCGCGGGTATGCACCTCGGGGGTGTCGGCATCGAGTTTCATATAACACTGGCGGATATCAAAAAAGCTGACTTCGTGTCCGCGTTCGCGCCCCGCCTCGACGATGCGCTGATTGCTGTAGAGATCCGGGTTGCTGGCCAGCAGGCCTATTCTCAAACCATCACTGCGCTGATCGTGGCGCGCATAAAAATCGGCAATCTCCTGCTGACTGCGGTCGCCCAGACAGAAACTTGCCGCTGGATCAACCAGCATTCGGCCCGCCATTGCCTCGCGGCCGAGCAACATTCGGTAGCCCATGCTGTCGCGGTTGGCCAGCGTGACTTCCGCCTCCCAGCTCTGCTCGCCAAAACCGAGTGCGGTGCGTACGACGAACCGTTTTTCACCTATCCCGCTGGTGTTGCGCACCACACGCCGATCGACTACCGGCGCCTCGCAGCGCAGCACCGTTGTTCGGTCATTTTGCAAAGGATGCACTTCAAACGAAACCCAGCGCACGCCATTGCGGGTAAAAGTCCTGATGTTGAATGCATGCAGCGATGACGTCTTGGCGCCGGAGTCAACCCGGACCTTGATTGCGGGGATACCGAGGGCGGGTAATTCGCACCACTCTTCACACCCGGCGATGATTCGGCTTTCCATGATTTACTCGTCTGCGTAAGGGGCTGTAACTGTTGCCTGCCAGCGGGCGGCGCGCGCTGGATTATGCCTGATAAGACGACCGGAAAACGCACAAAACCATGCAACGGACGGAGGAAAAAGCCATAGCGGATCGCTGCCAGCGCCCGTGTGCTCGTGATACCCTGCAAGCCTCTCCCGCCGGTCACCAGGATAGTCGCCTGCATGTTCAATTCAGCGCTGAAACTCACACGCTCAATCGGACTGGCTGTCTTCCCGATATTCGCAGCGTGCGGCGCAGGAAACGACAGCGACATCGTCGCAGAGATTGAAACTGAAGTTGAAGTTTCAATTTCCCAACCCGACCTGAGATGGGGAACCCATGCGGTCATCGCCGACCTTGGCGAGGGCCGATACTTTTTATCACCCGGTGACAATTACACCAACAGACAGCCATTGTCCGGCCTGTGGACTCCAGCCGATCCAGGTAGCAATGCCGTCGTTAGTTCGGTCGACGGGCAAACGGTGCCCGATGGCACGGAAGTCACGCTACAGATCCGGCACGGCGATCGCATCCCGATAGAACTTCAAATAGCCGGCGCAACCAGACAATTCACCTTAGTGGTGTCGCCGCTCCCGCTACTCGCCATTCAAGCCGATGCCATCGTCGATGAACCCAAACTGCCAGGTCGCTATCAATGGGTCGATGGCAACGTCGAGGGAGACGAAGGACAACAGAACCTTGCAATCGAGCTGCGTGGTGTAACGGCACAGGCGCTGCCCAAGAAAGCCTATGCGATCGAATTTCGCAAAACCGATGAGCCCGATAAATCGCGCAACGTGCAACTGTATAACCTGCGCAACGATGACGACTGGATCGCCGATGCTGCCTACCGCGACCTGACATTTGTCCGCAACCTGGTCAGCCACGATATCTATCGCGACATGCAACCACAAGCGCACATCAGTGACAATCAGGCGCGCGGCCAATCGACCATCGCCGGTGGACTTGCAGAGGTGATTCTCAATCGCAACTATCACGGCTTATACGTTATTCACGAGCGGATTGACCGAAAATTACTGGATCTTGAAAAGGTCACCGTGCCGGAAGATGAAACCGGGGATCGATGGGATCTTGTCGATTTCAGCAACCCGGAAAACGGCTCGGTGTTGTTCAAGGCTCAGGCAATCTCCGCTAGCTTCTACCGACCGGAGCAGATACGCGAGGACTTTGAGCAAAAGTACCCGGATCTAGAAGACGCCGATCGCTTCGATCAACTCGAGGCGCTGTTCGATCTTGTTCACAACACCACGAGCAACGAATTTGTCGCTCAGGTTGGCGATGTAATCGATATGCCGTCAATCGTGGACATGTGGCTGTTGCGGCTGCTCACCGCCAACACCGACACGCTCGGTAAAAACTACTACCTTGCCCGCAACCGAACGGGCAAATGGTTTTTTCAGCCATGGGACTACGATGCAACGTTCGGCGTGAGCTGGCGCGGCGCTGAGGCCTACGCGCAGACTATTGAATTCTTCCGGCCCGAACAGAATCTGCTGATTCGACGCTTATGGAGCATTCCACAGACGGGTTTCAACGCAGCCGCACAAACGCGCTGGTCGCAATTGCGGCAGAGCCTGTTTACCACCAGTGCCATACGTGCGCGATTCGACAGCTACCTCGCAGTAGCCGGTACCGACACCAGCGACGAGCAGGAACATCCGCGCAACCGAAATTTGCGACGCTGGCCCGAATCCGGCAACGAGGGCGCCGGTAACAACGCACTTGGCGAGAGCGCCTATATCGCCATGTGGCTGGACGAACGACTGGCGTTTGTTGATCAGAAAATTGCCAGCCTGCGGCTGGAGTAAATTGATCCCGCGGCAGCGCAACCAGGCGGGCGCAACAGCGGTTCCGGCAGCACTTGACAGCAGGTGCACTGCCACCCCGATACAACCTGAACGCGATAGGCTAGAATCAGTGATCACCGACTGAGCTACCTCTCGCTGTGAATACAATCCGCAACATCACGACAATCGCATCACTCGAACTGCAGCGGGTTTTCACCACGCGCCGCGGCTTGCTGCTGGTAATCGCCACCCTGTTGGTCTGGGCGTTGATCTTGCGCTACCTGGTTTTCAATGCCGCAGTATGGCTGGCCGACGGCAGCGCCGGACGCGTGATCGGCTCAATTTTCAACTCGCGCCTGATTGAATCCCTGCTCACCTGGGATGTCGCAGAATTTTCGGTCTACTGGGTAATAGCGTTATACCTCTTCCCGATTTTCTGCCTCACGATCGCCGCCGATCAAACCGCATCGGATCGAACCCGTGGCACGCTGCGCCTGCTAAGCTTGCACACTACGCGCAGCAGTATATTCTTCGGCCGCTTCACCGGCTTGATGCTGGTGCAGGCGCTGCTGGTGCTGATCACCATCATCGCCACGCTCGGGCTGGTTCTGTTTCGAGATGCCTCACTGCTACCGGTAGCACTGGATACCGCGTTAATGGTTTTTGTTAATGTGATGCTGGTTATCGCTGCCTACACCGCCGCTATGGCACTCATATCACTGTTCGCCGGTTCAGCCAGACAAGCCACTACCTGGGCAATAATATTCTGGATCGTGCTCTCGGTACTGACCACCTGGATTGCCCGTTACTATCCCGATGCGGTGATCCTGAAGTGGCTCATTCCAGGCGCGCACATATCCACGTTGTTGCAACTAAACGACTGGCGTTCGATGCAACTGGCACCTGTGCCCCTATTGCAAAGTGTGTTGTTGCTGGGCATTGGCTACGGCTTGATCAAGAGGCGCGATCTGTGAGTGATTACCTAATAGATTGCCAGGGTCTAAGTAAAAACTATGGCAAAACGCAGGCGCTGGATGATGTCAATCTGCAGTTGCAAGCCGGCGCGCCGATCGCGCTGATTGGCCCCAACGGCGCTGGTAAAACAACTTTTCTAAGCCTTGTATGCGGCTTCATATTGCCCAGCAGTGGCAGTGTGAGTGTGTTGGGCCACCAACCCGGCAGCAGCCAGGGATTACAGCACATATCCGCCCTGCCACAGGATGCCTGGATGGACCCCGCATTCAGCATTGAACGGCAATTGCGTCACTACGCACAACTGCGTGGCATGAGCAGCGGACAGGCACGAACGGAAGCCGCGCGCGTGCTCGATCTGGTGCAACTCACCGATCGCGCAAAAGACAAACCCGGTTCGTTGAGCCACGGCATGCGCAAACGCATCATGATTGCCCAGGCCCTGATTGGTGAACCAAGGCTGATCATGCTCGATGAGCCCACCGCCGGCATCGATCCACCCAACATTCGCATCATTCGGGATTTAATCGCAAGCCAGGCAACCAGGGCAACCTTCATAATAAGCTCGCACAATCTCGACGAACTGGAGAAAGTCTGCAGCACCGTGGTTCACCTGAAAGAGGGCCGCCTGCAGGGCACGGGCAATATAGACAGCGACAGCGATGAAGGTGTTATCACACTCACACTGCGCGCAAACGAAAAAAGCGAACAACAAATTACCCGCCTGCTGGCAGACTTGCCTGGCGTGACCAGCGTAGCGCTGCGATCAGCCAGTGAAGTTATCGTTGAATACGACCGCGCCAGTCAGCCCGATGTTGATATCGCGTTGTTGCAGGCGCTGTCAGACAACTCGATTCCCTATCGAAGACTGATAAAAGGCCAAAGTCTCGAAGATCAGCTTTTCGCCTGAGCCTGATTCTCGATGCAGGTCAGTTAGCCTGGGCGCTAGTGTGTCGGAAAAGTCGCGTGGCGATTGACGTCTTTGTATAACAGGTAGCGAAAGGTACCGTCACCACCGGCATAGCAGGCCTGCGGGCAGTGACCACATGTAGTCTCCTGATTCAGGTTGTAGAACGCAGACCAGCCGATCTGGGTTCGCGCCGTTGCCACCGAAGCGGAAACAGGGATTTACCTCCTGCCCACCGTCTGGCGTTACTGCATTGAGAAAAGTGGCAATGAACGCTGCCAACGGCGGCCAGATTCCATCGGTATTTTCCCCGTGCCAGGCAAACGCTGAATGGCTGCAGGCACCAATTGCAAACCCAGGCCACAGACTAATCGGCCCAAAATATCACCAGACGACGACGATTCCAGTTGACGGCGGACAACAATCTTCCAACCGCAGGCACGGTGGTGATCGCAATGCCCACTTTCGGTAAGAAACTACAGGCGATCGCGAACAAGGAACCCTGCGCCTCGCGCCACAGCCGCCTGGAACTTGATCGGAGACTACTAACGCGTTGCTATCTGAGATGGTTCAAGCTTACATCTTCCACCGATGCACCAACAAATCACTTTCAGCACCGCCAATAGCATGTTGAAGACATCGACATGATACCCGACCAAATTCGTTCACGTGTCCGGATAAAATGAGGCTGAAGCGGAGTTTAAGAAAAACTAAATGCCTGCTTACAATGGAAAACTTGCATTAAAACCGCCCAAGAACCGAACGGCTTATGTACCGAAGTAGAGGTACATAAGCCGTATTGCCAAGTTTCAGTTTTCGTACTCACCAAACGTTGTGCCAATCAAAGACTCATCCGGCTGCATGATTACCGGACAATTAATGATTGCGTTAGTGGGCATCAGGCCGGCGATGAAGTCGTTTTCGGGGCCATTGTTCGGGAAAAAGTTTGTGACTAATCCTTCCTCGAACAGCCCTCGTAGATCCTCAATGCTGGTTACCAGACGGCGCTGATTGTTTTCAATCGCGTCAAGGGTCCACATGTAAATATGGGCATCCCACATTGGTGAGTAGCGCAGATCGGTAGGCTGAATGGGGAACACGTTTACCGGATCGATTGCCTGATCAATTGTAGCGATATTCAGACCCTGACCGAGGTTGCCACTTGGATCAGGTATGCCGTTTGCACTTGGTGCAAAGCCGAGTCTGGTGCCATTAGTAAAAACACCTGCATCAGGTAGCAAACCAACAGTCGGCGCAAAGACACCGAGCTCAATCGCTGCGGCATCAGGAACTGACGCGTCAGTGACGAAGTGAAAATAATTACGTCTGCCGTCCTGCCATCCGTCGAGTAATTGCATGACCACAAACCGATTGGTGCGGTCCAGGTTCGGATTGCTTTGGTCATCCTGGCCACTGTCCGGAATTCGATCGTGGATACCGGTAGAGTTCGCAACCATTTGCGCATTTAGCACCAGACCGCTTGGGAGCATGACATACGAAGACCAGGCAGCATCTGCTACAGCGCCCGGGCTAAGATCTGCAGGAGGAAACGCAGAACCTGTGAGTGCATTTGGTGTTCCAGGGATCGTTGGATCGCCCGGGGTGACAAAGCGAGTGGGACTGAAGTCTACAGTGCCTGCAAACTCCATAATGCCATTCTCAATACTAACTTCCTGTACACCGGGAGTGCCTCGTACAACTGCCATGCGTGGCGCGAATATGATTCCCATCAGCTCCGCAACATTGCGATCTGACGCCTCCGTAATGACGTAATCAACACTGTTACCGGCTGGATCGAGTCCACGAAACATCGGTATTCTCGCGGTGGGACCTGATGGGTTTTCGTCGCTTGCCAGCCTGAGGTCAACACCTGTGACACTCGGAATAAATAATTCGAACTCATCGGGATATACTAGAGGATTATTAACGTCAAAGGGGGTGCCGCCATCAGCTTCCAGTCCTTCCAATAAAGCCATCGCTTCTCTTACTGCTGGTGTATCTGAAATATCTACAGGATTTGGCCCTGGGCCAGCGCTGATAACCAGGTCGCCATCTTCATTAGTTGATACATTGATGTTGACATCATTGCCAGAGCTCAAGGCAGAGTCGATGCTGCTAACGGTGCTACTATCGCAAGCTGTTAGCGCTAACAACAATGGGGGAATGCAGGTTGCAAGTAAGTTTTTAGGTTTCAATCCAATCTCCCTGTAAGAGATGTATTTAGACAATACAGAAAGCGAGTGGTGACACTTTCCAAGGGATGGAATAAATCTGCAAAAGCAGATATTCGCAACAAAACACTATCACCAGTAATAATTGCAAATTATTAAGAAAGTCTGTTTTTTTTCTAACAAATAGAATTTTAAAATGTTCTTGTCATGTCAATTCCGGCATTGAGTGAGTGGTGCGGTAAGTATCGGTAATACACATTTCGCCCGAGTCATTATTACAGCTTTCGGGAGGACAACAGCTACGTGTGGCGATTGCCCGAGCCTTGTGCATGAGGCCCAAAGTGATGCTTTTTGACGAACCAACCTCGGCGCTTGATCCCGAAATGATGTCCAAGGTGCTGGACACGATGATCGAACTGGCTCGAGACGGCATGACCATGTTTTGCGTGACCACGAGTTGGACTTTGCCAAAGCAGTTGCAGATCAGGTTATTTTTATGGGCGAAGGAGAGATTTCGAAGAAAACACGCCGACTGATTTCTTCGCCACCAGAGGACCCGCGAACGAAGACCTTTCTTTGTCTGGTCCTTCAACATTGAAATCGAACGATTGACAATATGGTGCACAGACACGCCATTGCAATCAGTGTGGGGCGCCAAATTAGAGCATCCGGCAGACGTGACCAACGCGCAGCACGATCAGCCAGGGCAGTTATCGTTGAACGAAGACTGACAAAAGGCGAAGTCTCGAGGATCAAATATTCGCCTGAGCCTAATTCTAGACGCAGATCAAGTAGCGTCGCGCGTCGCGCTAGTGTTTCGGAAAAGTCGCGTGGCGATTGACATCTTTGTATAACAGGTAACGAAAAGTGCCATCACCACCGGCATAGCAGGCCTGCGGGCAGTAGGCTCGCAGCCACATGTAGTCTCCCGCCTCTACTTCTACCCAGTCCTGATTCAGGTTGTAGATGCCTTTGCCTTCGAGCACATACAGGCCATGCTCCATCACATGGGTTTCGAGAAACGGGATAACACAACCCGGCTCGAAACTCACAATCGTTATATGCATATCGTGGCGCATATCGGTTTTATCGACAAATCGTTTTGTCGACCAACCGTCGTTACTACCGGGCATAACATAGGCTTCGACGTCGCTTTCCTGAAGCACGATAACATCAGGTTCATCCAGCCCTGTTACGTACTGATAGGGTTTCCGAATCCAGTGAAATCCCGCTTGCTCACTACCGGTATTAAATAGTTTCCAGTCAGCGGCAGGCGGCAAATAGACAAAGCTGCCGCACCCAAGATTATGGACCTCACCATTGACGGTAAGCTCCAGATGACCTGTTGTAACGAATAAAGTCGATTGCACACCCGCTTCAGTTTCAGGGGTATCACTTCCACCACCCGGTTCAATTTCCACCAGATAGTGGGAAAAGGTGCTGCAAAAACCGGCAATCGGAGACGCCAGCACCCACAACAAAGTCTTTTCCCAGAAAGGCAAGCGGCTATTGACGATATCGGTCATCGATCCCCGCGGTATAACCGTGTAGGCCTCTGTGACGATTGCCCTGCTATCCAGCAATGTGCTCTGCGGAGGTACTGCTCCGGATCTGACAGGGAGTCTTTTCGGGTTCATATTATCGGGGCGGCTATTAGCCGGAGTTGAACATAC
>CAKZSB010000469.1 GCA_937920585.1 uncultured Granulosicoccaceae bacterium
GGGATGTGGGTGCTCGCGGCGTTGTGTCTGGCGTTTATTCTGGCGATTCCGCTGCTGCGCATGTCGGGGCTTTTGTACATTCTGTTACCACTGCGGTTCGGGCATTACTGGCAGGGTGCCGAGCGGGTGTTTCGCGCGATCGTGTGGATGTCTCCGTGGAGCATGATGGAGATCTATTTTCTCGGCACGATCGTGGCGCTGGTTAAGCTTGCGACCATGGCCAGTATTGAGCTGGGCCTGTCGTTCTGGGCATTCGCGATATTGAATCTGCTATCGGTGGCGGCGACACAAATGATCGACAATCACACGCTGTGGGATTACATCAGCAAAGCACGCGGGGCAGGGTCGTGAAGAGCGCACGCGCAAGTGGCCTGGTGGCCTGCGAGGCCTGTGGAAGTTTGTCCGTGTTGGAGACACACAATCTTTTTGCGGTGTCGCGATGTTCGCTGTGTCAGTCGGTGCTGCACTCGCGCAAGCCGATGAGCCTTCAGCGCTCCTGGGCCTGGTTGATTGCCGGTGTGATCGCCTACTTTCCGGCAAATTTTTATCCGATCATGCACACCTCGGTTTTCGGTGTGTCAGAACCCAACACGATTTTAAGCGGCATCATGGTGCTGGTGGAACTTGGCTCCTATCCCGTCGCGCTGGTGGTGTTTGTGGCGAGTATTGTGGTGCCGCTGTTGAAGTTCTTTGCGCTGTCGTGGCTGCTGATCTCGATACAGCGCGGTAGCGAAGATCGAAGGCTCGATCGCGCCAGGCTGTTTCGTTTCACCGAGTTTATTGGCCGCTGGTCGATGATCGATGTGTTCGTGGTGGCGATCCTGGCAGCGCTGGTACAGATCGGCTCGTTTGCCCAGATAGACCCGGGGGTTGGTGTGATGGCGTTCGGCGCAACGGTAATTTTTACAATGCTCTCTGCGCTATCCCTCGATCCGCGGTTGATTTGGGATTAACGATTGCATAAGTATTTGAGATGAGCTCAGTTCCGCCCAACAATGATTCTGCCAACGTCGGCCCTGAAGAGGCGCCGCCGGCTGAGCCTGTCGTCGTGCCCAGGCGTCGCTTCCAGCGTGTGTCGCTGGTTTGGGCCGTGCCATTGCTGGCTATTTTTTTGGGATTCTATCTGGCCTTTAGCCTGTATCGCGGGCAGGGGCCAACCGTCACGATTATCTTCGACAACGCCGAAGGGCTGATCGCCGGCAAAACGCCGATTCGCTATCGGGATGTGAACATTGGCGTGGTTGACGACATCCGCCTGAGCGAGAATCTGGAAAGCGTGGTCGTCAAGGCGAAAATGTCGCCCGACACCCGTCGATACCTGAATAACCGGGCGCGATTCTGGGTTGTTCGGCCGCGCGTGGGCACCAGTGGTGTATCCGGCCTGGGTACATTGTTATCCGGTGCGTATATTCAGGTAAATTCGGTTGCCGGTGGCGAATTTCAAAAACGCTTTATCGGGCTGGAACAACCACCACTCACTCCCGAAAACGCACCGGGCATCCAGTTGGTGCTGCGCTCCGAGCAGGCGGGCTATGTGTCGGTGGGATCACCGGTTTATTACCGCGAAGTCAAGGTTGGGCAAATAGAAGCCCGGCGGTTTCTCGATGATTATCAGGGGGTGGAATTTGATGTTTTCATCGATGCACCGCACCACGAGATCATCCGCAATACCACGCGTTTCTGGTACATCAGCGGCTTCGATTTTACCGTCAATAGCGATGGGTTCAGGGTTAATACACCCTCGCTCGAGGCGCTGGCACAAGGTGGTGTGGCGTTCGATGTGATCGAAGAATATGCTTTTCCGGAACCGGTCGAGAGCGGCCATACGTTCAAACTCTACGAAACTCAGTCAACAGCGCGTGAGGCGATCCTGCGCGATGCCGGCGAACGGACCGAGTTTACGGTTTATTTCGAGGGCTCTGTACGCGGCCTGTCGGCCGGTGCGCCGGTTGAATTTCGTGGCGTGCAGATAGGCACGGTGACGAATGTCAGGCTAACTTACGATGAGATTCTCGAGAGTGTTCGGGTGCCCGTGGAGATTGAGATTCAGCCTGAGCGTGTGCGCGGCTTTCAGGACAATGACGTCGATGAAGGCGACCTGATCAAGCAGTCGATAACCCGCGGCTTGCGCGCGAAGCTGCAAACGGGCAACTTGCTGACAGGCCAGTTGTATGTGTCGCTCGATATGTATGCTGATGATGGTCCGCAGCACCTGGCCAGCACCGCCAGTGGCATGGATATACTGCCCAGCGTACCCTCTGATCTGGATCAGTTGACCGAGGGCGTACAGGAGACTTTGGCCAAGATCAATGCCCTGCCGTTGCAGGAGCTGTTGCTATCGGCGGTCAGTGCCATCGGTGAGGCCGATGACCTGCTGGGCGGATTCAATGAACAGGACTTGCCGGCTGATGTGGACGGCGTTGTGTATGCCGCCGACGCCACAATAAAGGAATACTGGCGACTGGCCAGTGACTCTCGCAAGGAGCTAGACAAAATTGCCGCTGTGCTGGAGCAACTGCTCGATACCAGTACCGAGTCTGTCGCCGGGATCGCGCCCGACTCACCGTTGTACTACAACGTGCTAAACACGCTGAAGGATATTCAGGCGGCGGCGAAGGCCGTGCAGCTGGTGTCGGAATCGGTGGAGCGCAAGCCTGAGGAATTCCTTTTTGGTAAATAGCGATTCAAAGCGCGCGCTGGTGCGAGTGGCACGTTTGTGTTGGTTGACAGGTCTGGGGATGCTGCTGGCTGCCTGTATCAACACGCCGCTGCCTGACTACTACGTGATTACGCCCGAGACGAGCAGCACCAGGGAAATACCTATTGCGAATCTTCGGGAGATAGCGCTGGGTCTGGGCCCGGTCACCATACCTGAAACCGTCAACCGGCCTAACATCGTCACACCGATGGATAATAATCAGCTGCTGGTCGCTGAGTATCATCGCTGGAGTGAGCCACTGCGGGACAACATTACCCGTGTGATGATGGCCAACATCGCGCAGCAATTGTCGCTCGACAAACTCTATCCTTACCCCTGGTTGCGCAATCAGATCGACTATCAGGTGCGGCTGGATGTGATTCAGATGCTGGGCGCGTTGAGAAGGCAGGTGTTTCTGCAGGTGCGCTGGCAAATCCTGACGGGCGACCGCCCGGCGAAGCTGTTGAAAACGAAAATATCGGAGTTCCGCGTACCGGTTAACGAGCGCGGATATTCGCCGATGGTAGCTGCCTACAGCCAGGCGGTCGGTGCACTTTCCGATGAAATCGCGCTCGAGCTGGCCAGCATTGCCGGTGTCGATATCAGCACAGATCCTGCTGGTGAACCGGTGGAGCTCAATTTAGATTAGTGCACAGCGTTGTTGGAGCCTGTTAGTCGGCGCGCAAAAAGCGCTTGATAAGCGGGTTAACCATTGTCTGCGCGCTTCGCCTTGCTGCCCACCCACTGACAAACTCTCATTCTCACATTTTGAACGCTGCAGTACACTAGGCCAACTCGCGACCAGGCGAGCGCCTGTCGGTTGATCATTTATTCCCCGGACAAGTCTCACCAACGGTCGCCCCGCTTTCAGCCTGATGCTGTAACACACCCGGAGCCCAATCGATGGGAAGCCTGCACAATCTGCCGACCGAGAAGCTGCAAGCGCTCGACGCCAGCCATCATCTTCATCCATTTACCGATACGCTCGCGCTCAATCAAAAGGGCACGCGCGTTATCACCGAGGCGGCCGGGGTCTACCTGACTGACTCGGACGGCAATCGATATCTCGATGGTATGGCCGGCTTGTGGTGTGTTAATGCGGGCTACGGGCAGCGTGAAATACTCGATGCCGCCTATGCGCAGATGGAGCAATTGCCTTACTACAACACCTTTTTCCAGACCTCCCATCCGCCGGTGATAGAGCTTTCGGCGTTGCTGGCCGAGCTCACGCCGGAGGGCCTGAACCGAACTTTCTTCTGCAGCTCCGGCTCTGAGGCCAACGACACGGTCGTGAGGCTGGTGCGCCACTACTGGGCCTCAGTGGGCAAGCCGCAGAAAACAGTCATCATCAGCCGTGAAAATGCCTATCACGGCAGCACCATGGCGGGCGCGAGCCTCGGTGGCATGAAGCCTATGCACAAGCAGGGAGGGCTGCCGATTGCCGATATCGAGCACATCATGCAGCCGCACTGGTTTGCGCTTGGCCACGAGCAGAGCGAAGAGGAGTTCGGGCTTCGCGCGGCGCGCGCGCTGGAAGAGCGAATTCTGGAATTGGGTGCCGAGCGGGTGGCGGCCTTTATCGCCGAGCCCATTCAGGGGGCGGGTGGCGTTATTGTGCCGCCGGCCAACTATTGGCCGGAGATTCAGCGCATTTGTCGAGAACACAATGTTCTGCTGGTTGCCGATGAGGTCATCTGTGGCTTTGGCCGTACCGGCAAGTGGTTTGGCTGTGAGGCGCTGGACATCAAACCCGACCTCATGTCAGTTGCCAAGGGGCTGTCGTCCGGCTACCTGCCGATCGGTGGCGTTGTGGTCAGCGATCAGTTTGCGCACGGACTGGAGCAGGGCGGCGACTTCAATCACGGGTATACCTACTCCGGCCACCCGGCTTGTGCGGCAGCGGCGATTGCCAATCTGAAGCTCATGCGACGCGAGAAAATCGTCGAGACGGTTGAGTCGACCACCGCGCCATGGTTTCAACAACGCCTGGCGGAATTGGCCGACCATCCCTTTGTTGGCCAGATCAGAGGCTACGGCATGTTGGGTGCGATTCAACTCGTGCCGAACAAGGGCACCAATCAGGCTTTCCCGAAAGAGGGTGATATCGGATCGCTGTGTCGAGACTTCGCTTCATCCAACGGTCTTGTAATGCGCGCGGTCGGTGACTCGATGATTCTCTCGCCGCCGCTGATCATCAGCAAAAGCGAGATCGATGAGCTGTTTTCGATCGCCCGTCAGGCCATTGATCAGACCTGGGCGCACTGGCAAAAGGCAAGCTGAGCACAGAGGTGATATCAACCTGCGCGGGGTAGTCTATACATAGACTCTTGAGTCGCTCGCAGCGGCTGTGACGGGAGAGTCTTAAGGATGCAGGTTGGCTACAATTTTATCGAGGGTTGCCGCGCGCTATCGGTGGCAATAATGTTGGTAGCGATCACCGGCTGCAGCGGTGGAGCTTCGCTCGATCCGGCTGTGGCAATCGATCAGCCTGAGGCTGACCCGGGCATAGCGGCCCCCGCTGTCGGCCTGCCGCAAACTGATGATGATGGCCTGGCGCCCGTTGCCGAACCAGCACCGGAACTGGAACCGGAACCAGCGTCTCAGGAGCCTGAGCCAGTCCAGAGCGAGGAGGACGAATCCGGTTCGGCACCATCGCAGGATAGCCCGGTTGCGGCGTCGGAGCCCGAAGTTCCGGAGCAAACTGTCTGGTCTGCGCCCATCGACGGGCCCTATCAACTGAGTGATATCACAGACCTCGTGCTGTTAACCGGGCAGTCCAACGCACTGGGGGCCGGCACTAGCTATGACCCGAGTCTGGATGGTTCGGACTCGCGCGTGCTGGCCTATACCAACCATGGTTGGCAAATCGCCGATTTGCACCAGATCTGGGATCTCGGTTGGCACCCGGGCAATGATGGCAGTGAAGCGCCATCCAACAACCTGGCGCTGCACTTTGGCAAACGTATGACGCAGTTGACAGAAGGTGACCGGGTGTTCGGTTTCGTCCTCGCGACGGCACCGGGTCAACCGATTGCGCACTGGCAGCGCGACGGTGAGTTTTATCAGTCTATCCAGCGAAAAGTGCTTGCGGCACTGGCAGAACACCCGACAAAAAACCAGCTCGACGGTATTCTCTGGCACCAGGGAGAATCCGATGCCAATGGCGGTGAGTCGTACGCCCGGGCGCTGAGCAACTTGATAGGTAACTTTCGAGCTGAATCCTGGTTTTCGGGTGATCGGCCGTTCATTTGTGGGGAAACAGCCCAGTTCGCTGTTAATGCGCAGTTGATGGCATTGAATCATGATGCCGATCCGTGGACTGCCTGTATCGCTGCCGCTGGATTGCCTACTCATGAAGACGGTGCACATTTTCTGGCCGAGGCGCTGCGCACCATGGGGCAGCGCTATGCCGACGTCTATAACCAGATGTGGTGGCAGTCACCGCGTTAGTTCTGCAAGCGGAATATGCCGGTGACATTGTTTTACACCGTGTTAAGTGCGCCACCCTACAGTTAGGAAACATCCTCCGGCTCGAATAGCCGCGATTGGTATACTCTTGGGCTGTCAGCAAGATCTTGGGCACATGACACTGTTCGAGATAATCCGCTGAAACAATCGCACGCTGCCAGCATGTTTGGTGGTTACCGGATGGCCCTTGTGCTCATAACAAAATACACACGCCAGCTTGAAAAACAGACGTTGCACTACCTCGGTGCGGCGCTGTTGCTATGCGCGTTATTGCTCACCGGATGTGCTGGCGGCGAAGCCGATCAAGAGCCAGAGGAAGACAGTCCGCCCGACATTGTCGTCGTGGTCGGCGGTGCTGGCTCGGATGAACCCGAGGACGAAAATCCGGTGGTGCCTGAAGAAGAGCCGTTCGTCCCCGACAACTTTTTTATTCCAGATGACGTCCGGCTGGATCGGATTACCGATCTCGTGTTGATTACCGGACAGTCGAATGCACTTGGGGCATCCACTGCCTTTGATGCTTCACTGGATCAGCCAAATAGTCGCGTCTATGCCTTTACCGATGTCGGTTGGCGGATCGCCGATCTGCAGCAGGTATGGGATCTGACCCATCCGGGTAATTTCTCTGCATCGGATCCGGAACGCGAGCCGTTCAACAACTTCGGACTGCATTTTGGCAAAACCATCGCTGAAAATCGCGATGATCGGCTGGTTGCATTTGTGTTGATTACCGCACCGGGACAGGAGATTGCCCACTGGGATCTCGGCGGTGAGTTCTTCGGCCAGATCCGCAACAAGGCACTCAATGCGCTGAACCAGATTCCGCATAAATCCTCCTTCGATGGAATTTTGTGGCACCAGGGTGAATCAGACGCGGCGGACTCTGATTACTACACGGGTAAACTCAATGCCCTGATTACCAATTTTCGCAACGAAAACTGGTTTGGCTATGAAAAGCCGTTTATCTGCGGGGAAACAATCGGGCTGCCAGTTAATAATCGCCTCAATCGCCTGAATACCGATGGCGATGACTGGACCGCTTGCGTTGAAGGTGAGGGATTGCCATCGCTGGGCGACGATATTCACTTTTCTGCCGAGGGACTCCGGATCATCGGCGCTCGTTACGGCTGGCAATACGTCACCATGCGGCCTCGACCACCGGGCCCCTAGGGCTCTGACAACGCACATCAAAAGCTATCCATTGCGGGCGAGCGTTTAAGCGGGCCATCGTTCGTTGCGCTGACCACCAGCTCCTCTCGCCGTATCCCACTTCTAAAATTGTAGAGTACCGGCCGCGCGCCCCTGTTCTTCGCAAAAGCTGCGCCGCCGGGAAGCTTTCGGGGCGAGCGTTGATCCCATACCTCACCCATAAACTGCGGATAGGATCCGCAACTGCCTGAACCGGCCTTCAGAACACCCGTGTCGCGCCGAATACTCCCATGTCGATAGTTGACGTCGCGATGTGCTGTGGTCTGCTTTCTTAGTCATCCAGAGCCTGTTTTTCAGCGAAATCTGAACCTCATCGCGGTTAGGTTATTAGAAGAATTGAGACATTAGGTGTGCAGACACAGGTCCGGGGGTGGAACAGGTGACAGGTAAACTCAGTATGAGTTGGCGGGCGGCAGCGGCAGTTTTGACACTGGCGGTGCTGACAGCCTGTGCGTCCGGCGATGGCGACAGCGAGCGCACCGTAATTGTTGTAGGCGGCGGTGACCCTGATGATGTTGATTCGTCACCCGCGCAGGGCGGCGAAGGCACCGGCGGAACCGTCATTGTCGTGGGTGGCGGCTCGGGGCCTGACGACACCGAACAAAAACCGGTGGTTGATCGGCCATCCGGCATCACTGACCTTATCCTGATCACCGGGCAGTCGAACGCACTGGGCGCCGAGACTGATTTCGATCCGCAACTCGATGCATCCGTCGATCGGTTTTATGCGTGGACTGACGAAGGATGGCAGCGAGCCAGTCTGCGTCAGGTCTGGGATCTTGGCTGGAATCCGCGCACTGATCCGGCCGGTGACCCACACAACAATTTCGGTTTGCACTTTGGCAAACAGGTCGTTGCAAGCGACAGCGACAGGGTGGTCGGGATCGTCCTGGCGACTGCTCCCGGAGAGGGCATCAGCCACTGGGATTACGGTACCTATTTTTATAATCAGGTTAGCAACAAGGCTATTGCCGCACTCAACGATCTGCCCCACAAGAGCTCGTTCGATGGAATCCTGTGGCATCAGGGCGAAACTGATTGGCTTGCCAATGGATCCAGCGATCCAGATCTCAGTGGCGTAACGGTGGGTAGTGAGTACTACAGCGACAAGCTCTACCGGCTGATCACGAATTTTCGCAACGAAAACTGGTTTGAGTACGGTAAGCCGTTCATCTGTGGCGAGACGGCACAGGCACCGCTGAATGTAAGACTCATGTCGCTCAACACTGACAGTGACCCCTGGACGGCA
Source organism: uncultured Granulosicoccaceae bacterium (assembly GCA_937920585.1). Lineage (GTDB taxonomy): Bacteria > Pseudomonadota > Gammaproteobacteria > Granulosicoccales > Granulosicoccaceae > CAKZSB01. Next base: position 8,625 of record CAKZSB010000469.1, read on the forward strand.
TGTGTCAGCGGAGAGGGCCTGCCAACCTATGACGCGCCGGAATACGTACATTTCACTGCCGAGGGTCTGCGGTCGCTGGGTTTGAGCTATGCGCAGTCTTATCTGCAGATGGTGGAGTAGTCACAGCTAGCGTGACAGTTTTTTTAAGTTGTTGCAGCCCGAGGCAAGCTTCTCGGCGCTGTTTGTCAGGTATTCTGGTGTAGGGATGTCCCCCTTCTGATCAGCGCACTGGAATAATCGTTTTGCCCATCCGCTCTGTTGTCCAGGCTTTACCGGTTTTGCTGCTGCCGGCGATACTTGCATTGTCTTTGCCGTTCGGTTTTGCGAACGCAGCCACGCCTGTTTGCGAATCGCCGGCATCCGACCCGGACGGTGACTGCTGGGGCTGGGAAAACAAGGCCTCGTGCATTGTCGCCGGAGGTTCCGCCGATTCCGACACAACCCGGGAGGTAATCTGCCAGACCGAGTCTGATCCCGATGGTGATGGCTGGGGCTGGGAGAACAATCGCTCCTGTCGGATGGATCGAGCGGCCGCTGTGGTAAAGGAACCTGTCGCCCCGGCCGGTGCCCATCCGCAATGCCGCCGCAGCGATAGTGATCCGGACGGCGATGGCTACGGTTGGGAAAATGGTGCCAGCTGCAGCATGGCGGCCGGTGTATCAAAACCACACCAGGCGCCGATCGATACCGGCCGGATGATTTCACCGCGTCTGCAACGTTGTACAAGCAAACGCAGTGATCACGATCGTGATGGCTTGGGTTGGGAAAACAATGATCTCTGTGCCAGCGAAGCTGGCATAACGCGATGTGATACGACAACTGCCGATCCCGACGGTGATGGTTTTGGCATTCAGGCAGGTAAGACCTGTATCGTCAGTGAATCAGTTGCCGCGGTTGCGCCGGAACGTTCGGGTTCTTTTTCTCCAGCTGATATCACCGACGTGGTACTGGTGACGGGCCAGTCAAACGTGCTGGGTTCGATGACCGCCTATAACGCGCAACTCGATCAGCCACACAAGCGTGTGTTTGCATGGACGAGTGAGGGCTGGCAGCAGGCTGATCTGCATCAGGTCTGGGATCGCAATGGTCATCCTGGCAACTTCTCTCAAGGCGATTCGTCGCGTCAGCCGTACAACAACTTTGCCTTTCACTTTGGCCGCGAACTCGCCAGACTGGGCCCCGAAAGGGTGCCGGCATTTATCGTCGCATCGGCGCCGGGCAAGGGTATCGCACATTGGGATCGTGACGGATCGTTCTACCGCGAGGTCAGCGAAAAAGTGTCGCTTGCATTGCGCGCCTTGCCCCATCGCAGCCACATC
>CAKZSB010000470.1 GCA_937920585.1 uncultured Granulosicoccaceae bacterium
TCCTGCGCGCTTTTCAGGGCGTGCAACAATTTGCCCGAGCTACCTTCAATCCAGCGTGAGATGTCCCGACATGCGACTGTAATCCAATGCATGGATTTCATCTAGCCGGAATGCCTAATTAAGTGTTGGGGAAAGGACGAATTTTGCCTTCCAACAGGCTCGATGTCGAGCCTTAGTTCAGGGTGGAAGGATTTCAATTGGACGGCAGTGAGGATGACCAAGGCAACCGGTGCTGATCGTTGGGAAATACGCCGTATCGTGCGGCCGGGAACCAGCCACACCAATAAATTCAGGTGATCAATCGAGCCGAGGGCTAGTCGTCGGTTCCGGTTCTCGCCTCAGGGGTGGCGCCGGAAGACTCGTCACTGACAAAACGCGAATTGACGCGTTCGCGCAACTCTTTGCCAGGCTTAAAGTGAGGCACATACTTACCACTGAGCGCAACCGCATCGCCAGACTTTGGATTTCTGCCCATGCGCGGTGGCCTGAAATGCAGGCTGAAACTGCCAAATCCACGAATTTCTATGCGATCACCGCCAGCGAGAGACTGGCTCATTCGCTCAAGCACACCTTTTACAGCAAGCTCGACATCCCGCAGTGCAAGATGAGATTGACTTTCGGCAAGCGCCTCTATTAGATCAGATTTGGTCATCAAAATGCTCTATTGAATTGCTTTTGGTACGTCAGTATTGCAGGGGTAGCGGTACCACTGTAATCGCCGGGCCAACGTCGGCCCGGCGATGCAAACGATGCTTACTGATCGTTGTCCATAGAGCCCATCTGTTCCTTCATCAAATCACCGAGCGTAGTTGCCGGACCCACAGTGCTCTGTGAGTAATCACTCATGGCTTCGGCTTCTTCATCATTTTCCTTGGCTTTGATCGATAGTGAAATCGCTCGCGCCTTGCGGTCAATGTTGATGAATTTCGCTTCCATCTCTTCACCTACCTTGATGTGAAGCTTCAGATCTTCAACGCGATCGCGAGAATACTCGCTGGCGCGCAGGATACCTTCGACACCGTCTGAAAGACTGACCATTGCCATTTTGGTATCGACTTCAGTGACCGTGCCTTTAATGATCGTACCCTTCGGATTATCGGCGACGAACTGACCAAACGGGTCCTGCTCGAGCTGTTTGACACCCAGCGAAATACGCTCGCGCTCCGGATCGACCGCCAGCACAACTGCCTCGATCTCCTGCCCTTTCTGGAAGTTTCGAACCGCGTCTTCGCCGGTATCGTTCCACGACAGATCAGACAAGTGAATGAGACCGTCTATGCCGCCATCCAGGCCGATGAAAATACCGAAATCGGTGATCGACTTGATCTTGCCTGACACCTGATCCGACTTATTGAACCGCTCGGCAAACTCTTCCCAGGGGTTTTGCTTGCACTGTTTGATACCCAGGGAAATACGGCGGCGCTCCTCGTCGATATCGAGAATCATCACCTCGACCTCGTCGCCCAGCTGCACAACCTTGTTCGGGTTGACGTTGCGATTGGTCCAGTCCATCTCGGAAACGTGTACGAGACCCTCGACACCTTCCTCGATTTCGACAAAACAGCCGTAGTCGGCGATATTGGTGACCTTGCCGAAAATACGGGTGTGCTCGGGGTAACGACGCACCAGATCCATCCACGGATCATCGCCCAGTTGCTTCAGACCCAGTGATACGCGATTTCGCTCGCGATCGAACTTCAGTACCTTGACTTTCATTTCCTGCCCGACTTCAACCACCTCGGACGGATGCTTGACGCGCTTCCACGCCATATCGGTGATGTGCAACAGACCGTCGATGCCGCCGAGATCGAGGAACGCACCGTAATCGGTGAGGTTCTTGACCACGCCCATGACTTCCTGGCCTTCCTGCAGGCTTTCGAGCAGCTGCTCGCGCTCGGCACTGTACTCGGATTCCACTACCGCACGGCGTGAGACCACCACGTTGTTGCGTCGGCGATCGAGCTTGATAACTTTGAATTCGAGCTCTTTGCCCTCGAGGTAGCTGGTGTCGCGAACCGGACGAACATCGACCAGCGAACCCGGAAGAAACGCGCGTATATCGTTGATTTCAACAGTGAAACCGCCTTTGACCTTGCCGGTAATTGCACCGGTGACGATCTCTTCGCTCTCCTGAGCAGTCTCGAGCTTGGCCCAGGCACGTGCGCGGCGGGCTTTTTCGCGTGAAAGCCGCGTTTCACCGAAACCGTCTTCGACGGAGTCGAGGGCGACCTCGACAATTTCTCCAACCTTGACCGATACCGTTCCGGTCTCGTCGAAAAACTGCTCGATTGGTATCACGCCCTCTGATTTCAAACCCGCGTGGACCATGACGAAATCGCCACTAATCTCGACCACGGTGCCGTTGAGGATAGCGCCCGGCTTCATTTGCGTCTGGGCGATACTCTCTTCAAATAGTTCTGCAAAAGATTCTGACATTAAGGATTGGTCCTGGAATAAACACTACAATGCCGTGTGAGCTCCGTCACAAGCAAGGCCGATTAATATGCTGAGGCAATTCCTTTGCCGCAGAGTTTTTCACTTCCCGCCCGCATTAGCGCAAACAGCACGCCACCCGCAACGCACCAAAGGGTGTGTCCGGGAAAGCCTGCAGGGGGTCTTCAACTTATAGCCGACAATCGCTGTCTTGCAAAATCAAGCACTTTTACTACCACCTGATCGATGGCGAGACCGCTCGAGTCAATTGGAACGGCATCCGGTGCAGCTTTGAGTGGCGCTGTCGCGCGTTCGAGATCTCTTTTGTCTCGATCGATGATGTCGGCTAACAGCTGCTCAATGTTAGCCTCAATACCTTTTTCAATCAACTGTTTATATCGTCTCCGGGCACGAATTTCAGCCGAAGCCGTGAGAAAGATTTTCAGGCAGGCATCGGGGAAAACCACAGTGCCCATATCACGACCGTCTGCGACCAGGCCCGGCGGATAGTTCCAGCGTCGCTGCCGATCGAGCAATGCCTCACGCAATTGCGGGTGCGCTGCGATGCGCGAGGCGCGATCACCCACTTTTTCGAGCCGCAGGTCAAAGGTTACATCGACATCGTCGAGCTGCACCTGAACGTCACCGTCGTGAGCACTGAGAAACTTGACGTTAATGTTGCGCGCCAGTTGCGCAAGCGCCGGGGCCTGCTCGGCGGCCAGACCGCGATTCAGCGACGCCAGCGCCACCACCCGATACAGCGCCCCGCTATCGAGAAACCTGAAACCCAGGGAACGGGCAACCATCCGGGCAACGGTGCCCTTACCGGAGCCACTGGGGCCATCGATGGTGATAACCGGTGCCACATCGTCTTCGCTAGCCATGACGTGTCACATGCATGCCGAGCTGCTCACACTGGCTAAAAAATCCCGGGAACGACGTTTCCACATGGCGCGTGTCACGAATCACCACCGGCGCATCGGCACCTACTGCCGCCACCGCAAATGACATCGCGATGCGATGATCAAAAAAGGTTTCTACCGTGCCACCACCATAGCTGCCACCGTTGATAACCATACCGTCAGCGGTCGCCGTCGCATCCACGCCAAGCTGTTCGAGCCCTGCCTGCATGGCTCCGATGCGATCGCTCTCCTTGACGCGCAGCTCCTCAGCACCGGTCACGCGCGTGGTGCCGCTCGCACAGGCGGCGGCCACGAACACAACCGGCAGTTCGTCGATCGCCAGCGGCACCAGCGCTTCTGGAATATCCACGCCGCGCAGCGGTGCCGAGCGCACGCGTATATCGGCGACCGGTTCGGCACCGCTCTGGCGACGATTGAAGATTTCGATGTTGGCGCCCATCAGCTCGAGTATATCGATGATCCCGCAACGGCTTGGGTTGATGCCGACATGCCGCAGCGTGACGTCACTGTCCGGTGCAATGCTGGCTGCGACCATGAAAAAAGCCGCAGAAGAGATATCTGCCGGTATATCGACATCAGCTGCCTGCAGTTGCGCGCCGCCGCGCAGCGAGGCGCCGTTGTCGTCGTATTCGATCGGATAGCCAAAACTTTGCAGCATCCGTTCGGTGTGATCCCGGGTGATCGCAGGCTGGCTCACGCGGGTTTCACCATCGGCATAGATTCCGGCCAGCAAAACGCAGGATTTGACCTGTGCGCTGGCCATGGGCAACGGGTAGTCGATACCCGCAAGAGCATGTCCGCCGCTGATGTTCAGCGGTGGTTTGCCACCAACCGCATCAATGCTGGCGCCCATCTGCAACAGCGGTTCGATAATTCGCCCCATCGGACGCGCACTGAGTGACTCATCACCGGTGAGCCGGGTATCGAACGCCTGGGCGGCCAGAATGCCGGCGATCAGTCGCATGCCGGTTCCGGCATTGCCCATGTACAAGGCATCGTCTGGTGC
>CAKZSB010000471.1 GCA_937920585.1 uncultured Granulosicoccaceae bacterium
TATCGGTAAATGAGGGCGATGCGTTGAAAGTCGTGATTGTTGGAGGTGGTCCGGCCGGACTGCTGGCGGCGACGCTGATCAAGCGCTGTTTCAGTAACGCCTGTGTGACCTTGTTTGAACAGAATGCCGCCGATGCGACCTTCGGGTTTGGCGTGGTGTTTTCCGATCAGGCACTGGATTTTCTGCAGCGTGATGAACCGCAGACCGTCGAGCTCATTGCGCCACACCTGATGCGCTGGTCGGATATTACTGTAGTGCATCGCGGTATTCCGGTGGTCATTGATGGCGTTGGCTTTTGCTCGATAGAACGCCTTGCGCTGTTGCGTCTGCTGCAAAAACGAGCGGAGGCCTCCGGCGTGACCTTGCGCTATGATACTCGCATCGACGAATTACCCGCCGCCGATTTAATTATTGGTGCGGACGGATTCAACTCGCGGGTGCGTGCGGAAAATCCGGATGCTTATGGCGCGACACTTTCGCATTTTGAAAATCGTTTTGCCTGGTATGGCGTTGATCGCAACTTCGACACCCTGACACAAACTTTCATCGATACACCGGTCGGGCCAATGAATGCCCATCACTATAGCTACGCGCCCGGTAAATCGACATTTATCATCGAGACCAGTGACGCCACATGGCGTAGCAGCGGACTGGCAGATTTGCCTGAACCTGCATTGCTGCAACGCTTGTCGGGTTATTTTGCCGCGCAGCTCGGTGGCGCGATGCTGCAGCCAAACCATTCGGTCTGGCGACAGTTTCCGCAGTTGTGGTGCGAACGGTGGCACAATAAAAATTGTGTGCTGGTGGGTGATGCGCTGCACACGGCGCACTTTTCAATCGGCTCGGGCACGCGGCTGGCGATGGAAGATGTCATCGCGCTGGTTGCAGCACTTCGCGACAACGGCGGCAGGGTTGAGGCGGCACTGCCCGCTTTTCAGGCGGTGCGGCAACCGGCGCTTGCCAGCATCATTGCCGCCGCAAACCGGTCGGCGCAGTGGTATCAGCAGTTTGGCCAGCATATGTCGCTCGAGCCGTGGCCGTTTGCACTGGCGTATATTCAGCGCGCAGGTCGTCTGAGCGCGGACAAACTGCAGGCTATCGCACCGGCGTTTAGTGCCGGGCTGTCACAACGCGGACTGGCCCCTGACTACGTTGCAGAATGACCCACAACCTTATTCCTCGAACAGCTGTCCTTTTATGGTGCGGGAATGACCGCGAAACACGGCAATCGTCGTATTGTCCTGATTTACTACGGTGGCATCGTAAATGCCGCTGCGGCCGCTGCGATCCACTTCAATCGCGGTGGCGGTGAGTGTGTCGCCCAGCTTGCCGGGCGTGATAAACGTAATGGAATTGTGCTGCGCCACAGTCACCTGGTTGTAGCTGTTGCAGGCGAAGGCGAAGGCCGTGTCGGCGAGCGTGAAGATAAATCCGCCGTGACAGATGTCGTGGCCGTTGGTGTGGCGCTGCTCGATCGCCAGGCTCAAAGTTGCCTGACCGGGCGCGACTCGTTCGAGCACAATGCCCAGCGCCTGGCTGGCGCTGTCGTTGGCCCAAAGTGCGTCTGCGCTTTTCTGTGCGCGCAGCTGATCTGATATTGCCATCTCACTCGACTGATTGAAGGGCTGGCCAGAGTAGAGGGGTATGAGGCCGGGTTCAAGTTCAGAATGGCAGTGGTGAACCCACGGGCCGTTTGGCCCGTGCGTTTAGTCTGTGAATCAGGCGCTGGCAGTTGTGCGTTCGGCGTTTGCGAACGCGTGGTGAAGTTGCAGTGCCTGAAGGACTGCCGCCGACGGTGTCGGTGATGCAGCCTGCTGGCGGCAGGCACCGGCGACAACGCCGGACTGACTTTTGGCCACTGCGCGATCTGCTCTGACAATCCGCCGCTCGCAGGCCGGCAATGGGTTGCTCGCAAGTGTTTGAGCCTGTTCGTTGTTGATCGCAAGTTTGAGAGTGTTGGCCGGCAGGCCCAGCATGTTTTCGACGTCGGCAAACAGCCGGCAGGTCAGTTCGATGGCCGATGCAGCTTGCGCATCGGGTTTGATGATGTAGATGCTGCCGCTGCGGCTGTTGCAGTTGTTCTCGCGTTGCTTGAGATCGAGTGCGCCGATCATGGCCGTCAACACGGCATCGAGTATGCCTTCGGCGGTGGTGCTGCCGGTGTGATCGCTGATGGCGGCGGTCGGTGCGTGCAATGCGGCGTTGCGCACCATCAGCAGGCTGCGCCCGCGCAGGCGATAGTCCTGTCCGTCACGTCCGGTCATCAGTCGATCGGGCTGGCTGCGGCGGGTGATCATCTGGCCCGATTTTGAAAACGTGGTGGAAAGATCACCGCGCATCAGCCCCAGCCAGTTACGATAGACCGCAATTTTGCCTTCGGGATCTTCGCCATGATTTTCACAGTCGAGTACGGTGGTGATGGCCGCTTCGATCTGAATGTCCTCCAGCCCGGCCAGATCGCGGCTGCCGTTTTTACCGTTGCGATCCAGTTGCAGTTCGATGTGCAGATCCTGATTTCGCAGCACGATTGAACAGGGGTTGTCGCGGGGTCCGGCGAGTGCCGCAAACTGTTTAGGGTTGGCAAGCCCGGTGGTGGTCCCATCGGCCAGCACGACCATCAGATTCTGGAAGTACACCATGTATCCGGTAACGTCGTGATGCGAGCCTTCATCGAGCGGGAAGGTGGCGTCGAGAAAATCGCGGGCGTAACTGATCACGCGGCTGCCGCGGGCCGGGTTGTAGCGTGCGCTGGTTCGCAATCCGGTGCTGTGCGGAATCATTTGCGAGCCGTATAGCGCGTCGTAGAGACTGCCCCAGCGGGCGTTGGTGGCGTTCAGTGCAATTCTTGCATCGTGCAGGGGCGCCTCCAGATGAGGGCCAAACAGGCTGTCAGCGTCAGTGTTTTCAGCCATTTCGGTCGCTGCTGTATGCTCGGCGCTGGTGCCGGCTGGCTGCTCAGCGGGTGGCTGTTGCGAGGCGAAGTTGTCCAGCAGATCGCCCAGGCCAGCCCAGAAGGCCTGCGGGCTGTGGCCGCTGAGCGGTAAAATCTCGTTCTCGATAAACGCACAGAAGTCCTGGTGGATCTGGTAATCAGCGTTACGTCCGGTGATAGCTTGCATGGTGGTTCCTCGCAACAGGGGCATTTAAATGCCCTCAACTTGTCGGTTCTGGTTATTCGGAAAATCGCGTCGCGTTATTCCGGGACGAGTTGAAGTGTACGGCTAACAACGATAAAATTTCACAGTAAAAATTGCACAGTGTGAATTTCACAGATGGGTAAAACTAACAACGTACTGCGTAACGCCCACTTTCTGGGTACAAAAATCCGCAATCTGCGCAAGCGCAACCGCTTGACGATGGAGGATTTATCGGCCCGCTGTATCAAGATCAACGCCGAGTCAGCGCCGTCGGTCTCGTATTTGTCGATGATCGAGCGCGGCAAGCGATACCCCAGCGAGAACATGCTTAAAGTGATCGCGTCGGTCTTTCAGAAGGAACTGGAGTGGTTTCTGGATGATGTGCCGGAAGAGCAGGGGATTGTGCCGGTCAAGGGCAATCGCGGTGGCATCAGCGGCATGGCGCTGGAACCGGGTTTTCTGTTTTCACCCGAGATTCTGCAAATTGCCATTCCGGAAATGCTGGCACAGACCGGTGTGTCAGGGCGCCAGTTTGCCCACTTACTCATTCGTGCCCACCAGGAACACCACCAGAATCACTTTCCCGATCTGGAGCGCGCTGCAGACGAGGTAGGTAACAAGCAAATGCCGATCAGCCTGGAGCAGGTGATGGCGATCTGCAAGCAGGTGGGGCTGAAGATTAAATGGATCGATAAAAGCGCAGAGCTATCAGATCCGGGCAGCGATGGCGGTGTGTTGCGACTGGTGCGATCCTGGTTCGAGCCGCCAGGTACGGTGTACGTAAACAAAGTTCTTAAAGATCAGCCGGCAAGATTGAAATACGATCTTGCGGTGTACATTGGCCACGCGGTACTGCACAACCGCGACGGTATGAAAACTGTGATCGTGGCGGGTGGCGATCGGCGCGGAGAAGTTCGCGAAGACGGGCTCGGCGTTGCCGAATCGAGCGCGGTTGATGCGCAGGATATATTGCACGCCTGGCGCGATTTCGAATGCAGCTTTTTCGCCGGAGCGTTGCTGTGTCCGAAGGTGCCATTCAGGCGTTTGCTCGATCAGCACGCGTACGAGGTAAACCTGGGCGGTATGCTCGATGTGACACCGTCAGTGGTGATGCGCCGCATGACATCCGTTTCACCCTATCGACACTGGCACTATTTCGATGCCTATCCGCCCGGCAAACTACATGCTGTGTATCGCGGCAATGGCATTCCGCTGCCATGGGGCAATATGCGAATGGTGCAGGATCCCTGTCAGCACTGGGCAGTATTTCGCATGATCAATCAGGAATCCAGAGAGACCTCGGCGCAGATATCACTGCTGGAGGCTAATGGCGAGACAAGACTTTATTGCTGTGAGAGCGTCAAGGTCGATGACCTGGCCGGCAACTCGCACGTATTGTGTGCAGGGGTTGATATCAATCCCGCGATTGAGGCCCAGGGTGGTGACGCCGCGGCACTGGTGCAGGATATCAAGCAGGCCTGTGTGGACAATGGTGGCTCTGCCCCCATTGCGTCAAGCATTAAAAAGGATTTGAAGGCGGTGGCGCGCATTCTCAATATTGGCTGGATTGAACGCGGGATTGAAAATGAGGCGCGGTTGATCTGTCCGCGCAGCGGGGCCTGTCCGCGTACGCCGGCCTGCCATGTCGAACAGCAGGTGGCGATGCCGGAGCGCCGCAAACGCTAGTGCGGCGACCGGCGGATGTGTTGATCCTATGCAGAGGCCGCCAGCAGCGATGCATTGCCGCCGGCTGCGGTAGTATCGATGCAGAGCGTTTTTTCACTGATCAACGGGCTGACATCAAACAGATCGATCGCCAGTGGCACCAGTGGGCCGTCGCGTGTCGCCAGTGCCTCGCGGATCGCGCGTAGCTTGTCGGCAGTGGCTTCGGTTTGCACCATTGCAACGTCAATTGCCGCTGTTTGTAGCAGGCGCGCGAGAGGGACAGCATCAATTGATGCAATAGCGGCGTCGCTGATTTGAGCCTTTATCGCGCTGACAATTTCGGTGGCGTGCGCGCCACAGGCAAGTACAGAGTTGCCCAGCGCCAGCGCCTGAATAATTTGCGCCTGCCATGTTTCAACGCTGCCGGTGTGCAAACACAAAACAGTGCCTGCCGCCTGCATACCGAGGCGATTGCTTTCACCGGTAGGGCCTGGCAGATCGATGGTTTCGTGAAAGTGGTGGCGTGCGTACGCCAGCGCTCTTGTCATCGCTGCCGGTGCGATACCGCTTTTGGCAGCAATGGCATCTGCAATTTCATTTTGTTTCAGTAAAATGGTGCCAGCATCATTTGTCGGCAGTTGTTGCAGCGCATTGTCCAGTACTTTCTGATCGGTCAGCTCGCTTGTTGTGGTGGTATTGGCAGCCTCTTCGGCGACATGCAGAAACCTTAGCAAGTAGTGGGGGCCGCCGGCTTTAGGGCCAGTGCCCGATAGTTTTTTACCGCCAAAGGGCTGTGAGCCCACAATCGCACCGATCTGATTGCGATTGATGTAGATATTGCCTGCGTCTACTCGTTCTACTACGTCCTGCACCCTTTCATCGACGCGGGTATGCATGCCGAAGGTCAGCCCATAGCCGCTGTCATTCACTTGCTGCAGCACCCGATAGAAATCCTTTGCCTCATATTCCGCCAGGTGTAACACCGGGCCGAACACTTCTTTTTGCAGTGCGCCGATGCCGTCGATCTCGAGTAGTACCGGAGCGACGTAGTGGCCGCTTTCGTTTTCCGGTTTTAATTTTATGCGGTGCAGCAGTTTGCCGGCGACGACATGCTGTTCAATCGTGTGGCGCGCGGCCGCGTCGATCACCGGGCCGACATCGCACTCGAGTTGCCAGGGATCATCCAGCTGCAGCAGGTCCATTGCGCCGCGCAGCATTTTCTCCAGCTTTTGCCTTACATCGCGTTGCACGTACAGCACGCGCAACGCCGAGCAGCGCTGTCCGGCACTGCGAAAGGCGGATTCGATGATGTCGGTGACCGCCTGTTCCGGCAGCGCTGTCGAATCGACGATCATCGCATTGATGCCGCCGGTCTCGGCGATTAGCGGGGCCGTAATCGATGCGTGTTGTGCCATCGATCGATTGATGCGCTGAGCGGTTGCCGTCGAACCGGTAAAACACACGCCGGCCAGTCGCGGGTCCGCCACCAGTGCGGCACCCACGGTGGCACCGTTGCCAGGCAGTAGTTGCAGTACGGTTGTGGGCACGCCTGCCTGATGAAACTTTTGAACAGCAAAGGCTGCGATCAGTGGAGTTTGTTCGGCGGGTTTGGCAAGCACAGCATTGCCGGCCGCCAGTGCCGCGGCTATTTGGCCGGTGAAAATCGCGAGCGGAAAATTCCACGGTGAGATGCACACAAAGGTGCCGCGCGGCCCGACCCCGTCGAGTGCCAGTAGCGGTTCTGCGCGGGCGGCGTAGTAGCGCAAAAAATCCACTGCCTCGCGAATCTCTGCAACGCCATCGGCGAGCGACTTGCCAGCTTCGCGGCACAATAGCGCGAGAATCTCTGTGGTGTTCTGTTCGAACAGATTGGCAACCTGGCACAATATTTCGCCACGCAGTGACACCGGCACGTTTTTCCAGTGCTCAAAGCCCGACTCTGCATCTTCCCACGCCGCCTGGATATGCGCATCGAGGCTGTCAGTGCAGTGTCCGACGATGTCATCGGGTCGCGCAGGGTTGCAGATCGTGCGCACCGGAATGTCCAGACTTGCTATGATTTGCGGTGTCGGGGCAGCCTGCCAGTGGCAATCGGCAAATGCGCCTCTATCGGTGACAAACTGTTGTATCAGCAGCGGATCACTGACATCAAAGCCTGCCGAGTTGGGACGTTCAGGGCGATAGAGATCAAGGCTTTTGGCGATAGCCGATGGTTGGCCGATATCGTCGTGCTCGAACGGATCGGCGGCGATGGTAGCAGGCGAGACACTCTCATCGACAATCTGATTGACGAACGAGCTGTTGGCGCCGTTTTCCAGCAGGCGTCGAACCAGATAGGCGAGCAGATCTTCGTGCGGGCCGACCGGTGCATAGATTCGGCAACGATTGCCAAATTGTTCCAGCACCTGTTGGTGCAGGGTCTCGCCCATGCCGTGCAAACGCTGAAACTCAAATCGCGTGACGTCGCTCGACATCTTTAATATCGCGGCCACTGTATGTGCGTTGTGAGTGGCGAACTGCGGATAGATGCGATCGGTCATGCCGAGTAACTTTCTGGCGCAGGCGATGTAGGAAATATCGGTGTGGGCTTTGCGTGTAAACACGGGAAAACCCGCGATGCCATCCACTTGTGCGCGTTTGATTTCGCTGTCCCAGTAGGCACCCTTCACCAGCCTGATCATGATTTTGCGTTTGCAGCGTCCGGCCAGCTCGTAGAGCCAGTCGATGAGGTGCCAGGCGCGCGGTGAATAGGCCTGCACGACAATGCCAAAGCCATCCCAGTTGGCGAGTGAGGGCTCCTGCAGCACCTGTTCTATTACATCCAGCGACAGATCGAGTCGGTCTGCCTCTTCGGCGTCGATGTTAAAACCCATGTTGGCGGATTTGGCCAGCATGGCGAGCGAGCGAGTGCGGGCGACCAGCTCCACCATGACACCTTTTTTCTGCAGATATTCATAGCGCGGGTAGAGCGCCGAGAGCTTGACCGAGATTCCCGGATTTTCCGCGACACTGTCGTGCTCGCTGCTGCTGCCCAAAGAGGATATTGCCTGTGAGTAGGCGAGGTGAAAACGACGCGCGTCGTCGTCGGTTTTGGCCGCCTCGCCGAGCATGTCATAGGAATGGGTATATCCCCTGGCGCGCGCGATCTCCGAGCGTTTGACCGCGTGCTCGATATCGGTGCCCAGCACAAACTGATTGCCCAGTTCACGGATCGCCTGATTGACGGCGGTGCGCACTACTGGCTCGCCCAGTCTGCGTACCAGCGAACTCACCACCCCGGCGACACCGGTGTGCTCGTCGGCGATGATTTTGCCGGTCAGCATGAGCGCCCATGTCGAGGCATTCACCAGTGAGGAACTGGATTGCCCCAGATGGGTTCCCCAGTCGGCGGGAACGATCTTGTCGTGGATCAGTGCGTCAACGGTGGCGTCGTCCGGGACGCGTAGCAGCGCCTCGGCCAGACACATTAAGGCAATGCCTTCGTCGGAGCTGAGCCCGTATTCGGCGAGAAATGTCTCCATTAGAGCTGGTTGCGAATGATCGCGAATGGCCGTAACCAGTTGCTCGGCGAGCTCGCCGGCTTCGCGACGCACGCGTCTGCCCGGGTCACCCGCCTCGCGAAGGGTTGCAACTACGCTCGCCTCATCCGGAGTCAGATTTTCACGCATGCGCTGCCGCAGCTGCACCAAATCGGGTTTGTCCATAGATATTCAACGAGGTCCGGTGAATGGAGTGGAAACGCGCACTGACATGAAGGCCTCAGGCTGCCTGTGCAGCGCTGCATTTTAGGCGCAAACAAAGTGCCTGCCTGCATAATATCAGGCCATGCCCGGCCGCTTGTGGTGCAACTGTGCTCGCGGGCAATGGTTGAAACTTGTGAAAGTGAGCTGTATGTCGGCAATTCGACATTCGCTCAATGGGTAGCGCCAGATGTGAAACAGGAGTGTGCTAGAGAAAATACAAGAAAAACAGCAGGTTGGTGATTCTGTTTGGCCAGATTGCCAGTGTTGTGCGAACCAGTTCATGCCATTTAGCGACTACAAACACACGACCTTCAACCGCTAGCCTGTACTGGACCTGTGAATCCGGTGGTGCCGTTTGCGCGACAGTCAGGCATGGAGATTGGCCGTGGCGACTAAGCTTACGTTGAATTGGCGACAGGCATGTCGCCTTCTGGGTAGTGAATAATGAGCAATCGACAACTTAACAGGCTGCATGGAGGTAGCTGGCATGACTGATGACGGGGTTAGCGAGCTTGCCATAGCCATTGAGCAGGGCTGGGTGCGGCGTTGGGATGATTGCGCACTCTGCTACGCGGCGGCCGACGAGTTGCTGGTTGTGTGCGAAGAACACGACAACCCGGTGCTGACGGCCAGCTGTCTGCGAACGCTTGCCTGGTGTGCACGCTGGCGGGCTGATTTCATTGAGTCCCGTGCCTATGCCACGCGTGCGCTGCGCCTGCTGGCCGAGGCCGAAGCGCCTGAGCTCGCCGCCGCGCTGTACTCGGTAACAGCGCAGGTTGAGTTCTGTCTGGGTGACCCGGCTCAGGCAACAGCCTGTTGCGAGCGCGGGCTGGCGCTGATTGAGCACGTTGAGCCCGGCGAGAGTCATATCGATCTCTACAGCACACAGGCGGCGTTGTATCGTTACCAGAACCAGACCGCTGCAGCGCATCGCTGCCTGGAGCATGCGCTGGCTATCGCAGTTGGGCGATTCCCGCACGATGAAATCCGCGTGATGTGCAATCTGGCCCGATTGCAGGCCCAGCAAGGCGACTTGCCGGCGGCGCGTGTAACGGCTGAATCGGCGTTTCGTCGTGCGCCCGACAGCCCGACTTATCTGCTGCGTGGCTATCTGCACGAGCTGCTCGGCTCGGTTTGTCTGTTGCAGCAGGACGTCGAGACCGCGCGGACCCACATCGAGGCCGGGTTGCAGCTGGCAATGGATCGCAGCGATCGTCGGCTGGAATGCGAAATTCGCGGCGCTGTGGCGGCCTACCATACGGCCAGTGGCGATCTGGCGCGTGCGCTCGACGTCGCTCGCGCCGGTTTGCGTGTCGCCGAGCAACTGAAGTTCAGGTTGTGGGAAATCATGTATCTCGAGCAAATCTCGGAGCTGCACGAAAAGCTGGGCGAGTACGCGCAGTCGCTGACGATATTCAAAAAGTACCACGAACAGAAAAAGGCTATCTTCAACTCTGATTCCGAACTGCGCCAGCAACAGCTGCGGGCAGCGCTGGAGACCGAGAATGTGCGACGCGAGTCGGAGTTGCTGGAGGAGAAAAATCGCCTCCTGGCGGCGGAGTCAGCCAAGCGACGGGAGATTGGCCGCGAGCTGTCATATGCAGCCACCCATGACGCCCTGACCGGGCTGCTCAATCGACAGGCATTCGATAGCAGACTGACCACCTTGTTTGACGAACCGGTAAGGGAACAGCAGGTTTTGTTCTACATTGATCTGGATCAGTTCAAGGTGATCAACGATACCTGTGGGCACACCACCGGCGACCGGATCATTCAGGATGTATCGTCGCTGATCCGCGAACGTCTGCGCACCAGCGATACGCTGGCCCGGCTCGGTGGTGATGAATTTGGCGTATTGCTCCATGGCTGTAGTTACGATGCCGCGATCGAAGTGGCCGATTCACTGCGCAAAGCGATTGCGCAATATCGCATCACCACAGAACATCAGCAGCAGTTGTCGGTTACCGCCTGTGTGGGAATTGTCGCACTTGATGAAACAATCGATAGCGCCGAACAGGCGATGAAGTTTGCCGATGCAGCCTGTTCGCTTGCCAAAGAGCAGGGCCGCAACCGGGTACATCTGCACGTTGAAAACGACCCGCAACTCAACCAGCGTATGGATCAGATGCAGTGGGTTGTGAGAATTAACGAGGCACTCGACAGCGACGAATTCGAACTCTACAGCCAGCCAATCAGTTGGTTGAAAAGCCAGCCACACAGTTGCTCACACATAGAAATCCTGCTGCGCCTGCGCAACAGAAATGGCGACATGGCCTACCCGCGGGATTTCATGCCTGCGGCTGAACGCTATGGCCTGATGCCACGCATCGATCGCTGGGTGTTGCAGCACACGGTGAGCTGGCTGGTGGCCAATCGTCACTCGATCGATAATCTCAAAGTGGCGATTAACCTCAGTGGCGAGACACTTTCGGACAAGGCGTTTTTTGACTTTGCCTCATCGCAGGTGGCGCGCCTCGGTGGTGAGTCTGTACCGCTTATATTCGAGATCACCGAGACGTCGGCGATTCAGAATTTTCATCATATGAAAATTTTTATTGAGCAGATGCGCAGCCTGGGCATTCGGTTTTCACTGGATAATTTTGGCAGCGGGTTGTCGTCATTTACCTGTTTAAAGATGCTGAGTGTCGATTACCTTAAAATTGATGGATCATTTGTCCGCGATATGCTGAACGACAAACGCAACTACGCGATTGTCAGCTCGATTAATCAGATTGGTCAGAGTATGGGCCTGTCGACGGTGGCAGAGTACGTCGAGAGCGAAGAGATTGCGCAGGCGCTCAATGAGATCGGGGTTGACTACGGGCAGGGCTACTCACTCGGCCCGCCACTGCCACTCCAGCAGTTTCTGGCCGTTGCGCAGTGGCCCCGTGCAGCGGGCGGCAACTAGTGCACGGCAACGCTCAAACCTTACAATGAGTCGATCAATCGTTACCCTACACTAGCCCGGATTATTCATGAAATTGACGATTTCTCGCTTGCCCCTTGTTCCCACAGCGAATTTTGCTCCCTTACAAATATCAGTAAGTATTCGATGCAGTCGCATAATCCACTGTGGAAACAATTGTCTGCGCGATATTC
>CAKZSB010000472.1 GCA_937920585.1 uncultured Granulosicoccaceae bacterium
CCGGAAAAGTCGACGTTAGTGCCATCGCCGGTAGCAGATGCTGTTGCACGCTGTTCGTACCGGTAATCGTAGGTGATGTTGATTTCATTCGGCAGCTTGCTGTTTTCAATCGGCAGGCCGGTAGTCGCAAAGGTGCCAGAACGCTCGGCGGCAGACTTCGCACCGTAGATCAGTTCGGGGAATGATGAAGTCGCGAAGATATTATTTAAATCACCTTCACCACCCCAGTCATATTCAACAACCGGGACCAGGCTGCCGTTGGAGCCAGTCAGCTCAACACTCTGCGACCAGTTGCCAAAGCCGGTGTTGTTAAAGTTGAAGGCATTGTTGACCCACCAGAAATCACCCAGCGCCAGGCGCGGGAAATTGTTGGGCTGTGCAGCATTGTTGAGCACGGGACCGGCACCGGCGGAACCGGTTGCCGTGTCAGAAACAATCGACGATCCGCTGAGCGAGGAGGTTATCGTTGAGCCGGAAGCGGGTCGCGGGCGATCTTCCTGCAAGCAGCAGCCTGATCCGGTGCTGCCATCGGTTGTACCGTCCGCAGTGCCATCAGTTGTACCATCTGCAGTGCCATCGGCTGTTCCGTCTGCAGTGCCATCGGCTGTTCCGTCTGCGGTGCCATCAGCTGTTCCGTCTGCGGTGCCATCGGCTGTTCCGTCTGCGGTGCCATCGGTCATACCGTCTGTGGTGCCATCAGCTGTACCGTCTGTCGTACCGGAACTGGAACCTCCACCACAAGCGACCAACAGAGGCAAGGCGACCACGGCCGCGCAAAGTTTGAGTTTCATTTAATTGTATTCCTGGAAATTTTAAGACTGAAAATTGAATCCCGCGCCCAGTGGCTCGAAGTACGTCCCGGAGACCGCTACGTACACCAGAGCCAGCTACAGACTCTGACAAGTGGGCCCACGATCCGGGGAAATGGGTCGAAACGAGCACTGCAGAACAGGATCACGGCGCCGCAACTACGCGCCATTCGCCCGTCTCTAGGACTGCTGTCGGCCACCATGCTCCGTACTTGATAAAGTCTACACAGGTAGGTGACGCAAATTGTGTTTCATTGTTGCAATGCAATGACTTGAGCCGGGTATGTGATCCCGATTCGAGTTGATTTCAACTGAGATGCGATCAGTCGAGCAAACTGCGGGTCAGTTTCACAACTTCATTGCCGGCGTTGCTGTCTATCCAGCGAAAAACAGCCACGAGCTGTAATTCAGGGGCATGCCAGATGAGCTGTCCACCCACACCGAGACCGAAAAAACTGCCTTCGGTAGCCGCTGGCACGGCCTTTCGGCCAGTATTCAACCAGGTGAAAAAGCCATAAAACGGCGCTATTGCGCAAGGCGTGAGCATCGCTTCGATCCAGTGCCGGGATAACAACTGGCGATCATTCCAGCGCCCGCGCTGGAGCATCAGCTGGCCGATCTTCGCCTGATCGCGCGCACTGATACGCATGCCGCCGCCCCAGTGACCACCACCCGGTACGCTTTGAATTCGGTTGTCATTGATGTCTACCCAGCTGTTTTCATAGCCATGCCACTGATGACTGCCGCTGGTGCCCAGCGGGGTCGCTATCCGCTGATCGAAAATTTCCGGCAATGCGCGGCCGAACAAACGTGCCAGTGCCAGCGAAAACTGGTTGATGCGTACATCGTTGTATTCCCAGTAGCTGCCGGGCGGATGCAACTGACGCGGATCGCCCTTACGACCTGATTCCCCGGCGGTTTGAAAACCCACGACACGATAACGATCTATCTGATCGGGTATGCCGAAGCAGCTACCCTCCCATTCACTGGTGAACTGCAGCAAATGCTGCCAGCTCACCTGGCTGTTGTGTGCATCATCAAAGCCGATCCCCGGCACCTTGCGACACACTGGCTCTGTCAGGTCGGTCAGCAATCCATCGTCCATCGCAATTCCGGCCAGCAAAGCCAGGTAGGTTTTGGTCACGCTGAAGGTCATATCGGCGCGATCCGGTTCGCCATGGACGAAAACCTCGCGACCATTATGCAACAGCACTGCAGACGCGCCACCCCGGCCGAACACAGGCCCGAGCAGACGATTATACGGCGGATCATCGTTGAGATGGATTCCCCATTGCGCATCGTCTGCGGTGGGGCTTTTCGACCATCCACACTCGTTGTCTGCCAGCCACTGCCGCAGTGGCTGCCAGCGGGAATCGTTATTCATTGAGATGGAAATAGTGGCCAGAATCCAGCGTGCGATTCGTCAGGCATCTTCGAGCACGTGAACCGCTCGACTTTCGATCAGATCCTTAACCGACGCCGCATAGCTTGCCATATGCGGCGCGGCGGCGTGCGCTTTGAGCGCATCCATCGATTCCCATTTTTCAATCACAGCGAAACTGTCAGCGCCGAGATCGCTGGCAAACCCGGGCGCTGCGGCGGAATCGATCACCGGTTGATATTCAATGCAGCCCTGCTCTTTGAGCACCGCTGGCATGTTGGCCCTGAACGCCTGTAGTATCTGCGCTCGCTTGCCTGCTTTTGCCTGTATTACAGCCAGTACGTGAACCATTGCTTCCCTCGATGCGACGCCGATTCGGCGATTGTGCGCGCAGCTTATCTTTTTACCTTTTCACTGGCAACGCACACGTAACGACCCGGTCGCTGTGCGCCTGCCGGACTAGCGTGACATTTACAAGGAATCGATGACCGACCTCAACAACCGCAACACGCCGACCATTGTCTGGTACATGACCGCATGCGTTGCCATTGTCGGTGCCAATGCACTGGGACTCGGCCCGGTCGCTCCGGCCATTGCGCAGGCGTTTGGCGAGAACACCACCGACGTGCTGCGCGCCAGCGCGTCTTATGGCATCGGCACCGCTGCCGGCGCAATTTTTCTGGCCCGCTTTATCGACAGCCTCGGGGCGCGTGCCATGCTGCGGCTCGCGCTCGCGGGCCTGTTGCTCGCGCTGCTATGCAGCGCGCTGGCGATCAATTCGGCGACGCTGGTACTGGCGCAGTTTGTCGCCGGACTGATGGCTGGCATCATCTTGCCTGCCTGTTACGCCGTGGCGGCCAGTGTTGCCACCCGCGGAGACGAAAGCCGAATCCTCGCCATCGTGCTCACCGGCTGGACTATCAGCCTGGTCGCCGGTGTGACGATCTCTGCGCTGCTGGCCGAATGGCTGCACTGGCGCGCATTGTTTATCGTCATGGCCGGACTCGCCGGCTGGGTACTGGCAATGATCTGGACCCGCGTGCCGGCAACTCGCAACCCGGGCCAACTGGCGCCATCGCCGCTGCGAGCGTGGCGTGTAAGCGGCGTGCCACTGCTGTTGCTTCGGGTTGGCCTGTACATGATGGCATTCTACGGTGTGTACGCCTATCTGGGTGATCATGTCGTGAACCAGTTTGGCCATGGCGTTTCCGCTAACGCCTGGCTTTCGGCCAGTTACGGTGTCGGCTTTGGTCTCGCGGCGCTGGTCGGGCGGGCGCTGGATCAACTGGATTCACAGCGGGCGATCAGTGCCACGCTGCTGGCGCTGGGGTTTGTCTACATTGCGCTCGCACTGGCATCCGGCCACTACTTGCTGTTGCTGGCGATTGCACTGGTTTGGGGCATTGCGAACCACCTGGCGGTCAATGCGCTGATAGCCGCACTCGGCGCTGCTGACCCCGGACAGCGCGGCACGGTACTGGGGTTGTACAGTGCAATAACCTATCTTTGCATGAGTATCGCCACACTGGGATTTGGTTACCTTTACTCCTGGTCTGGCTTCATCGCACTGTGTTACTGCGCTGCAGCGTTTTGCGCCGCCGCGGCAATCACCCGCTTTAGAAAAAGCCCGGATTTAGCCGGTGCTGCAGGAACAATCGATCGGTGAGAATATCCTCAACGGTGCCTAAGCCCACATACGATCCATAAATTCACGTTGGGCGCGCGTGCCGAAAACACTTGCTGGCAACGATAATCTTCAACAATTACCTGCGTTGCGTTTCGGCAAACAAACCGGCATGACCACACAAAACCTTGGCGAATGGACATCATTTATATTTATTAATTATTCGATCGATTGCGTTCAGGTAGGCTTCGCTCAAGTCAGAACGCTCGTACAAACCTTTGAATTTAAAACCACATCGCTGTCGTCGAACGCCGCTATCTACTATGGCAGTGGCGAAATGACTGTGCTCGCCTGTATCGCAGTAGCCGTGCTCACGCTGACGATTGTGTCGAGAAGAACCGACAACTAGCACCATTCGCCCGAGCGCTTGCCACCGGGCCGCCAAAACTAGTCGAATGCTGCAGCCATAAGTGCCCGGGTATACGGTTCACGGGCATCATTGATAATTTTCTCGGTCGGTCCCGACTCCACTACCCTGCCTGCTTTCATCACGATGATCTCGTCGCTCATCGCCCGAACCACTTTCAGATCGTGGCTGATAAAAAGGTAAGCCAGCTGATGCCGGGCTTGCAGCTCGCGCAGCAACTCAACGATTTGCACTTGTATTGACATGTCCAGCGCTGACGTGGGCTCATCCAGCACAACCAGTTCGGGTTGTAGAATTATCGCCCGGGCGATAGCGATACGCTGGCGCTGACCACCGGAAAATTCATGTGGATAGCGATGCAGGCTATTTTCATCGAGCCCGACTTCCCGCAGCACGCTAACGACGCGTTCCAGCCGTGCTGGCTGATCGAGATCCGGCTCGTGCACAGCTAAACCTTCTGCGACAATTTGCGCCACTGACAGACGCGGACTCAGGCTGCCATAGGGATCCTGAAACACGATTTGCATTCGACGCCGCATCTCGCGCAGGCTGGGCGCCGAGAGTTCTGCGAGCGACTGACCACCAAACTCTACCTGCCCTTCAAATTGAATCAAACGCAGCAACGCCAGGCCAAGTGTGGTTTTACCGGATCCGGACTCACCCACCACACCGACTGTTCTGCCGGCACGCACTTGCACGGATACCCCGTCGCAGGCTTTGATATGGCTTTTGATCCGCGGCGGAAAACCACCCTTGACCGGATACCAGACGCGAACATCGCGGGCATCGAGCACGATGGCTCCGGCCGGGCTGTTACCGGTTTCGCGACGACTTGATTCCGCGGCCAGCAATTGGCGAGTGTAGCCATGTTGCGGACGGGCAAAAATTTCCTGTGTCTGCCCGTGCTCTACCACTTCGCCGGCGGTCATCACATGCACCTGATCGGCTGTCTTTCGAACCACAGACAGATCATGGGTGATCAACAGCAAGCCCATGTTGAACTGCTGCTGCAGGTCTTTGAGCAGATCGAGAATTTGCGCCTGAATGGTCACATCCAGCGCTGTCGTTGGCTCATCGGCAATCAGCAAATCAGGCCCGTTCGCCAGCGCCATCGCGATCATCACTCGCTGCCGCTGCCCTCCGGACAGCTCATGTGGAAAGGCACCGAGCCGTTGCGCGGCATTTCTTATCCCCACCATTTCCAGCAGTTCCAGAGTGCGATCCCTGATCGCTGCGGCGGCTAAATCACTGTGCAGACGCAACGACTCGGCAATCTGTTTCTCGATGTTGTGCAGCGGGTTGAGCGAAGTCATCGGCTCCTGAAATATCATACTGATCTCGTTGCCGCGCACTGCCTGCAGCAGCGACTGACCCGCACCGATCAACTCACTGCCCCGATAGACAATGCTGCCAGCCGGGTGGCTCGCGAACGGGTATGGCAACAACTGCATAATCGACAATGCTGTGACCGATTTACCCGACCCGCTCTCGCCAACCAAAGCTACGCACTGGCCTCGCTCGACACTGAGCGAAACGTCGTGCACCGCCACGCTCTGTTGCTCGTGACCAAAGGCAACCGAGAGATTCTCAATTTTGAGCAGATCAGCCATGTGCAACTGCCTGGTCGAATACCTTGCGCGGATCGAGCGCATCGCGCACCGCCTCACCCACGAACACCAGCAAGCTCAGCATCAGCGCCAGCACCACAAACGCCGTTATGCCGAGCCACGGCGCATGCAGGTTGTCGCGCCCCTGCTTGAGCAATTCACCCAGCGAAGGCGAACCGGGCGGCAACCCCAGGCCCAGAAAATCCAGGCCGGTCAGGGTGGTGACCGAACCGCTCAAAACGAACGGCATGAAGGTGACGGTCGCCACCATTGCATTGGGCAAGGTGTGCCGCAGCATAATCGTGGTGCTGCCAACGCCGAGTGCACGCGCGGCGCGCACGTATTCGAAATTTCGCGCGCGTAAAAATTCGGCGCGCACCACTCCAACCAGCGCTGTCCAGCTGAATAGCGTCATTAGAAACAACAGGCTGAAAAAGCCGGGCTGAATGACACTGGCCATGATGATCAATAAGTACAACACCGGCAGCCCCTGCCAGATCTCGATGAATCGCTGTGCCAGTAAATCGAGCAAGCCACCAAAGAATCCCTGCACTGCTCCGGCGGCAACGCCAATGATGGTGCTGAACAGCGTTAGTAACAAACCGAACAGTACCGAGATTCTGAACCCGTAGATCACACGCGCCAGCACATCGCGCCCCTGATCGTCGGTGCCCAGCCAGTGTTGCGCCGATGGTGCCGTTGGCGGTGAGGCGGTAAAGTCGATGGTGTCGTAGGAAAAACGCACCACCGGCCAGAGCAGACTGCCCTTTTCGTTAATCAGGTCCTGCACAAAGGGGTCAGTGTAGTCTGCCTCGGTTTCGAATTCGCCGCCAAAGACCGTCTCTGGATACACCTTGAAGATGGGAAAATAGTGCCCGCCATCGAAGCGCACCAGCAGCGGTTTGTCGTTGGCGATGAACTCGGCGCCCAGCGTGACGAAAAACAGAAAAAGAAATATCCACAGCGACCAGTAGCCGCGCCGGTTGCGGCGAAAGTTGTCGAGCCGCCGCTGATTTAGAACGCTGATGCCCATCAGAACTCACGACTCTCAAAGTCGATACGCGGATCGATCAGGTGATACATCACGTCACCGATCAGTTGCAGTATCAGCCCCAGCAGCGTGAAAAAATACAGCGTTGCAAAGACTACCGGGTAGTCGCGATTGATTGTCGCCTCCCAGCCGAGCAAACCGAGCCCGTCGAGGCTGAAAATCACTTCGATCAGAATGGAACCGGTAAACAGAATGCTGATGAATGCGCTGGGAAATCCGGCGATAACGATCAGCATCGCGTTGCGGAATACGTGTCGATAAAGAACCTGCCCTTCGCTCAACCCCTTGGCTCGCGCGGTTTGCACATACTGCATGTTGATCTGATCGAGAAACGAGTTTTTGGTTAGCATTGTCAGGCTGGCAAAGCCGCTGATCACCATCGCAAGCACCGGCAGCGTGATGTGCCACAGGTAGTCGAGAATCTGCTGCAGCCTGGTCATATCCTCCCAGCCCGGAGAGGTCAGGCCGCGCAGCGGAAACCAGTCGAAATAACGACCACCGGCAAACACCACGATCAACAGAATAGCAAACAGAAAACCGGGGATCGCGTAGCCGACGACGATCGCACTACTGGTCCAGACATCAAAGCGCGATCCATCGCGCACCGCCTTGCGAATGCCCAATGGTATGGAAATCAGATACACCAGCAGCGTGGTCCAGAATCCCAGGCTGATCGAAACCGGCATTTTGTCGATCACCAGATCCAGCACGCGTTCGTCGCGAAAGTAACTCTCGCCAAAGTCGAATCGCGCGTAGTCGGCGATCATTTTGAAAAAGCGTTCGTGCAGCGGTTTGTCAAAACCAAACTGCGCCTCGATTTCCGCGATGACTTCCGGATCGAGCCCCTGCGCACCACGATAGCGGGACTCGGATCCGGTCTGCCCACCCTGACTGGCAGCGGTATCACCGGCCTGACCGGTGAACTGTGCGGTGGCGTCTGTGGCGTTGCCGCTCATCTCTGCGATCAACTGCTCGACCGGCCCACCCGGGGCAAACTGGATCACAATGAAGTTGATGATCATGATGCCCAGCAAAGTCGGGACGATCAGCAACAGTCGGCGCAGAATGTAGGCGTACATGATGGTTTGTCGGGTGTGCCTGCCGATTCAGCTAGCGGGCCAGATCCAGCCCGGCATCCAGCGATTCGTCGATCCACCACGAGTCCGGAAATCCATGTCCGTACTTCGGTACGCGTTCCGGTTTACCAAAACGATTCCAGTACGCGAGTCTGAAATTCGCATTGTGGAATTGCGGCACGACGTAATGGTTCCAGAGCAATGCGCGATCCAGCGCCCGGTTTGCAATCTTCAGCTCGTCGAGTGTCGGCGCTGCAATAACCTTTTCGATCAAATCATCGACAACCGGATTGCTAATCCCGGCGACATTGGCCGAGCCGCGCACGTCGGCCGCCTGGCTGCCGTAGAACGAACGCAATTCAGGCCCTGGCGGCGGGAAGAAGGTGAGAAAAACGGTGACGATATCAAAATCGAAATCATCCACCCGCACCTGATACTGGGCACTGTCGACAAGCCTGAAATTTGCATCGATCCCCATGCGGCGCAGGTTCTGCAGATACGGTGCATTGACGCGCTGGCTGTCTGGTTGCGCCAGCAGGAATTCAACCGTCATCTGCCGCCCGTCTTTCATCAGCTTGCCGCCTTCAAGATTCCAGCCGGCAGCTTTGAACAAAGCCCCCGCCTCGCGCATGCGCTTGCGTATCCGGCCACTGCCGTCGCTGACCGGTGCAATATAGGCCTGCTCAAAAACCTGTGGCGGCAATTGATCACGGTGGGATTCCAGCAGCGCGATCTCCTCAGCCGCCGGTTTGCCGCTGGCGCCGAAGTCGGAGTTGGGGAAGAAGCTGTTGATGCGATCGTACTGGTTGTAGAGGATGGTTCGCTTGATAGTCTCGAAGTCGTACAGCAGATCAAACGCCTGGCGTACGCGGATGTCGTCAAACGGTGCGCGGCGCAGATTAAAAAAGAACGCCTGAATGCCACTGGGCGTATTGTCGGCAGGTGTTTCGCGGATGATCTCGCCTCTATCCAGCGCCGGTATCTCGTAGCCGGTGCTCCAGCGCTTGGAGCTGTTCTCGGCGCGAAAATCGATGTCGCCGGCCTTGAAGGCCTCAAGCATGACTTCCATATCGCGATAGTAGTCGTAACGTATGGATTCGATGTTAGAGGTGCCGAGGTTGACGTTGAGATCGGCACCCCAGTAGTTTTCAACCCGCGAGTAGGTAATCGAGCGCCCGGCGTCGACATCGGAAATATAATACGGGCCGCTGACGGGCGCCGGAGTCAGGTAGGTTTTGCTGATGTCGCGGCTCGACCAGTATTCTCTGGATTGCGGACTCAGACCCGCCACTTTCATCAGTGGCTTCATGGTGTCGGTGGTGGTGAAGTTGTATTTCAGTCGGTGATCGTCGAGCACTTCGACTGACGCCACCTCTTCGAAGAACGATTTCAAAAACGGCCTGCCGTGGTCACGCATCGCCTGAAACGAAAACTCGAAGTCGGCAGCTGTGATCGGTGTGCCATCGTTGAATTTCGCTTCGGGACGCAGATGAAAGATGATCCAGCTCTTGTCATCGGGGTATTCGGCAGACTCGGCGATCAGGCCGTAAGCCGATGACAGTTCATCTGCGGAATTAACCATCAGGGTATCGCTGACATGCCCCAGGCTACGTGGCCATGTCCCCTTCAGAATGAGGGTATTGAGGCTGTCGAAGGTGCCGAATGCACCGAGTACGATCTTGCCACCGGCGGGTGCCTGCGGGTTGACGTAGGGCCAGTGCGGCATGGATTCATCGTACAGCGGCTCGCCGAACTCGGCGATCGCCCAGGAGCGTGTTGTCTGCGCGCTCGCTTGCGTCGATGCCAGCAACACCGCACAACATACCGCGACTAAACCGTAGCGCATACACATTCGACCATCGTTCAATTGATTGGGTAAGTCTAGCAGTCGCACAGACAATCATAGCCAATCTGCAGGCTTGCAATACCGACACAGATTGAAGTGCCCCACCACCTGCCCGAACAAAGCCAACCCTCGCCATAGACAGTGGCTCGATGATGATGCAACATCGAACACCCGTTTTTTGCAAAGGATTGAAAGTTGGCTGGCAAGGATCCTCCCATCGCTCAGGCGCTGGTGCTGTTTGCCCTGGACACATCTTTGGTTGCGCAATTTTATCGTCGCACGCTAACCCTTGCGACGATCGAGCAGGAAAAAACACACATACTGCTGCGCGGACAGGGTATTGAAGTGATAGTGCACGCAGTACCTCCTCGCGTTGCCCGCCAGATTGAAATCGCGGTGCCACCGGTGCCACGCCAGGCCACCCCGTTCAAGCCGGTATTTGTGGTTGACGATCTATCGCGTGTGAAACAGGCCGCCCGGGAGACTGGCGGGCATCTTAAGCCGATAAAGTCAGCCTGGAACATTCGCGGGGCCACCACCCTCGATGGCTGGGACCCCGAAGGCAACATTGTGCAATTCAGGCAATTGTCGCCCTGACGGTGTTGCATAGCTTGTGCGCACAGCACGGGCTTGCCGTTACCTCAAACGGGCGGCACCGAAAAGTGTGGGATCCTGCCAGTGGCGATCGGCCTGCCGACTCCAGGACCAGTTCCATTTGGAGTCGCGAATGCCACCGTCGTCGTCATCGTTGATATGCACGTCTATACCGATGATTGCCTGATCAGCGATACCCGTTTCCACCAGCGGCACACTGACTTCAACAATGTAGCCGGTGCTCACCGATGGCAGATTGGCATCGCCGGCGCTCCAGCCGCTGGCCACGCCATCGTCGAAGCCGGTGCTGCTGATCGAGAAATCAATGCCGACAGGTATTGGCGCCGAATTCTGTCCGGCCGTAACTGTCCCGGCATTTTCGCCCTGCGGTGCAGTGAAGATCAGCTGGTAGTCGTTAACGGTGTCGTAGGCACTCAGTCTGGAGTTGTCGGCATCGATAAAAATTTCCACGCTATCGTCCTGCCACTGTTGCGCGCCCGAATCCCTGACGACCACTTCATCAATGATTCGAATT
>CAKZSB010000473.1 GCA_937920585.1 uncultured Granulosicoccaceae bacterium
CATTCGTCACTTGCCGGTAGTCGATTCGGGGCGAATTGTCGGTATGTTATCGCTAGGCGATCTGGTCGCGGCAAAAATTGCGGAACAGCAGGCAACGATCGAACAATTGGAAACCTATATCACCTCGTAGGTGCCGGAATAACTGTCTCGGTTTGCCTGCAAGGTACCTCGATCAGCAAGTGCAGCAGCCACGCTGCTGCACCCGTTATCAGTTCTGCGCGGCTTCGTTCCAGCGCTGCTGCATAGTCGCCGGAGCCACCTTCTCTTTCAATGTAGCCACGTGCCAGGCGTGGCCAAACGGGTCACTCAACAGTCCACTCCGATAGCCGTGAAATTCGTCCTTCACCGCTCGCACCACAGTTGCCCCGGCACCGGTCGCACGCTCAAAAAACGCATCGACATCCTCGACCAGCAAGTACATTTTGACGGGTGAGCCGCCCAGTGCCTGCGGGCCCAATGCGCCGAAATCCGGATACTCATCCGACAACATGATGATGTGCCCGCCCAGATTCATTTCGGCGTGGCCAATTTTGCCATCTGAAGGGTCGGTCAGACGATATCGCTCCACCGCACCAAAGGCATCGGTGTAGAACGCCAGCGCTTTTTCAGCACCCTTGACATTGAGATAGGCCGATACCTGTTCGACCTTGCTTGCTTGAGTCATCGAAAGCCTCCATTGCGTTTGCCGGACATTTATATTACGGTACGTTTCGTAATTAGTAAAGCACTACACCATGTCCGAAAAAAAGCGCCCGGGTCGGCCGCGTAACGAAAAATCGAAACAGGCAATACTGCAAGCCGCACACGAAATGTTAGTTGAATCGGGGTTCGGCCAGGTCACGATTGAAGCGGTCGCCTCGCGCGCTGGCGTCGGTAAACCAACCATTTATCGATATTGGTCAAATGCGCTGGAACTGGCCATGGCAGCCGTGATCGCAACCGACACCAGCAAGCACTCCACACCACCGAAAAAAATCACCGGAATAGCCGCACTTCGGCTTCAGTTGCACGCCGCGGTCGAGCGCTTCAGCACCCCAACCGGGCGCCAGATCACCTGGCTGATGGCCGCTGCAGAACCCGAGACAGAGCTTTTCAAAGCCTTTCGTAATCAGGTGATCATGCGCTACCGAACCGACGGACAGTTATTGCTGGAGCAGGCCATTGAACAGGGGGAACTTCGTGCGGACGCGCCACTGGCCACGACGCTTGATATGCTCTACGGGCCGATCTTTTATCGCCTGCTGACCGGCCACGCACCGCTCAACCGCGAATTCGCCGATGATCTGCTGAATACAGTGCTGCAGGGCATAGCGGCACGGTGAAGTGGATCAATCGGTAAATCGTACCGCACCGATATACGGCAGATTGCGATTGCGCTGGGCATAGTCAATGCCGTAACCGACGACAAATTTATCCGGAATCTCGAAGCCGACAATATCAGCCCTGACATCCACTTCACGGCGTGTTGGCTTGTCGAGCAGTGCACAGACCATCATGCGCCCGGGTTCCCGCGATCGCAGCAGGCCTACCACGTGGTTGAGGGTGTGCCCGGTATCGACGATGTCTTCGACCACCAGAATATCGCGGCCCTTGATTTCACCGCGCAGGTCTTTGAGAATCCGCACTTCGCGCGAGGACTCCATGGAATCGCCATAGGAAGAAGTCTCCAGAAAATCCACCTCGACCGGCAGCGAGAGCTCGCGAACCAGATCGGCGATAAACATGAATGAACCCCGCAGCAAACCAATCACTACAAGCTTTTCAGTATCGCGAAAATATTCACTGATCTCCTGCGCCATGCTCTCGACCCGTGCCGCAATGGCCTTAGCTGAGAGCATATCGTCGATTACGTAATTATCGTGCTTCATGAATTGAAATGTATTGCCTCGACTGATTGCAAACCACCGCAGGATGGCATCGTTTACGCTGAATCTTGCGGCGTCGATGCGTTCCTGACAATATACCAACATAACATGAGAGCGCACCGGCCACCTCAGTGCAGCCGACAGCGATCCCCTAAATAGCCAGCAGGAGGAAAAACCACATGACCGGAGTCATACAGACCGGCCCGAACCGCTATCGCGATGATCCGGGACGTGATTACGACGACTTCACCGTCGGCGACATCTACGAACACTGGCCTGGCCGCACCATCACCGAAACCGACAATAGCTGGTTCACCCTGCTGACCATGAACACGCACCCGTTGCACTTCGACAGCCACTATGCCGAGCAATCCGAATTTGGCAAGCCGCTTGTCAACAGTACCCTGACACTGTCAATCGTTGCAGGCATGTCGGTGAGCGACACGAGCCAGAAAGCCATCGCCAACCTCGGATGGAAAGAAATTGTGCTGAAGGCCCCGGTATTTGCAGGTGACACAATCTATGCCGAAAGCGAGGTGCTGTCGAAGCGTGAATCGGCCTCTCGCCCTGGCCAGGGCATCGTCACCGTCAAAACAACCGGCAAAAAAGCCGATGGAACGGTTTTCATGCACTACGAACGCAGCTTTCTGGTTGCCAAAAAACAATCGTGACCTCATCCGTTTCCGATCTGCCGCTTGCGGGATTGCGTGTGCTGGCGATAGAACAATACGGTGCTGGCCCCTTTTGCACCCAGCACCTGGCCGATATCGGTGCCGAAGTCATCAAGATCGAGGCACCTGCCACGGGCGGAGACTACGCACGTTATGTCGGCCCGCACTTCATCGATTCCGCAGACGACGACGACAGCTCGCGCAGCCTGTTTTTCCAAAGCATCAATCGCAATAAGCGCAGCTTTGCACTGGATCTTTCAACCCGGCGCGGCAGTGAAATTCTGCATCGTCTGGTGGCGTCCGCCGAAGTCGTTGTGCACAATCTGCGTGGCGATGTTCCCGCCAAACTGGGCCTGCGTTATGAAGATTTATCACCCGCCAATCCTGCGATCGTCTGCGCCCACCTGACCGGCTACGGTCGCGACAACGAACGCGAGACATGGCCAGGCTTCGATTACCTCATGCAGGCCGAGGCCGGCTACTTCAGCCTGACCGGCGAGCCCGACACACCGCCGGCGCGAATGGGTCTGTCGATTGTCGATTACATGGCGGGCGTGACGACGGCATTTGGCATACTCGCCGCGGTGATGCAGGCGCGCCAGCGTGGCACCGGCCGCGATGTGGATGTCAGTCTGTTCGACACCGCCATGTTTAACCTCAATTATCTGGCGGGCTGGTATCTCAATACCGGCCAGGCACAGGGACGCGAGCCACGCTCGGCGCATCCATCGATTACCCCGTGCGCCTTGTACCGCACCAGCGACGGCTGGATCTTCCTGATGTGCAACAAGGAAAAATTCTGGTCTTTGCTTTGCGGGATTATCGGCCACCCGGAGTGGAGTGAGAACGATCCACGCTTTACCACATTCGCCGAGCGCCTGGAGAACCGTGATCTCATTACTGAGCTACTCGATGAAGCGCTGTCGACCAAATCAACTGCGCAGTGGATGAAACTCTTTGCCGGCAAAGTGCCGGCTGCCCCGCTGATGGACATAGGCCAGGCGCTTGATAATCCTTTCGTTCGCGAGCGCGGCAGAGTACAGGCGCTACAACACGCGAGCGGTGATGCCTTTAACATGCTCGCCACGCCGTTACAGTTCCCGGGCACTACACTACCCGACAAGCCGGCACCAAAACTGGGCGAAGACACTCACGCAATGTTGAAAGAAATGGGTTTGAACCAGCAACAGATTGACGAACTGGAAAAGGCCGGTGTCATCAATTGCTCTTCCCTTTAACCAGCCCCGCCCAACCGATCTCGCGACCTGATGCAACACAAGAATAACGTTCAACTACGCGCCGCCGTGCCTGAAGACAGCGACACCATTGTGGCTATGAACCAGGAGGTTGTCGATGTGACAGCACCTATGGACCAGCAGCGACTAGCCGCTATTGTCGCTGCCGGTGCGCAGGTTCAGGTGGCAATTTGCAATGGCGATCGAGCCGGATTTTTGATGACACTACCGCACGGTTGTCGCTACGATAGCAGTAACTATCAATGGTTCAATGCACGCTTGCGAGCGTTCCTGTACATCGACCGGGTGGTGATTGCAGCAGCACATCGAAACAGTGGTATCGGCAGCGTGTTTTACCAACACACGATTGAACGGGCACAGCACCAAAGCCTGCACTGGCTGGCGGCCGAAATGAACAGCATTCCGCCCAACGAAACTTCACTGGCATTTCACCGCAAACACGGTTTCATCGAAATTGGTGAGCGTGCGTCGGG
This sequence comes from uncultured Granulosicoccaceae bacterium, assembly GCA_937920585.1. GTDB lineage: Bacteria > Pseudomonadota > Gammaproteobacteria > Granulosicoccales > Granulosicoccaceae > CAKZSB01. The sequence goes on from CAKZSB010000473.1 coordinate 4,266, forward strand.
AGGCGGGAAGTCTGTGTCGATGCAAGTACGCGCGATCGACACAGACCAATCATAGACAAACAGCGTGCGGGCTGCCCTGCCCGCGGGCAATCTCTATCAGGCGATTTTTGCGTCGCCCAGCGGAATGCGGATTTTCTGACCGGGGTAGATCAAATCCGGATCCTTGATCACTTCGCGATTAGCTTCGAAAATCTTCGTATAAGCCATCGCATCACCAAGATACTGTTTGGCTATCTTTGAAAGCGTATCGCCAGACTCAATGGTGTAGTACTCGATGTTTGCCTCGGGCTGTGGTGCATCCAGGCTGCCAACGTCCACGTCGCTCACGCCCTGCGTATTGCCCGCTATCAGCACGGCTTTCTCCATCGCCTCGGCGGACTCAGCGCTCCCGCTCAATGATACTTTCCCGTCCGAATAATCAACATTCAGATCCGATATACCAGGATTATCCTGTTCGATCGCGGCCTTGATTTTATCCGGCGCTTCATCGTCTGAATCAAACAGCTTCTTGCCCATCGATGACGCAAAATCCAGTAAACCCATTCTTGACTCCTCAATTAACAAACGGTGTACAACATGCCAAGCATGCCCAATTATCTGCACATCGGCAAGGGATCAGGTGCAAACTGATGTGAATCCCGGCGACTTTCCGCTACAACTTGAATGGAATGTACAACGCCAGATCCGTCCACAGGTAAAGCAGCACTACTGTGAGCACCATCAGCAGCAGAAACGGCCAAACACCCCGCGAAACATCCCCAAGGCTGGCATTGGCGACCGATTGAATGACATAGAGATTCAATCCGACCGGCGGGGTAATCAGCGCACACTCAACCATGATCACCATATAGATACCAAACCAGATTGGATCGAAACCGAGACTCATGGCGGCAGGCAGCAAAACGGGTGTCATGATCAGCACCATCGACAATGCTTCGAACACCAGTCCCATCAGCAACAACACGGCACTGACAACCAGAATAAAAGCCAGCGGTGTATGAATGTGATCACCAATGAACATCGAGATATCCTGCGGGATTCGATATAACGCAATCGCCTTACCGAATATTTTTGCCCCGGCCACAATCAGCAGAATGGCGACGGTGGTCACCATCGCCTCGAAGGCAGCCGCGCAAAAATCTGCAAAGCTCAGCGTGCGTAGAAAAAATATAACAATCACCAGTGCGGCAGCAAAGCCGACAGCGGCGGCCTCGGTTGGCGTAAAGGCGCCAGAGTAAATTCCGCCAATGATCAGCATCGCCAGCAGCAGCGATGGAAAAGCCCGCCGGGTTAATCGCCAGCGATCGGCGCGCGGGGTTTTCTTGCCAGTGGCATTGGGCTGAAAAAAGCGCGCGTGCAACATCGAAAACACAACGAACAGAGCAACCAGTGCAAGCCCCGGCCCGACACCCGCCAGAAACAATGCGATTACAGATTCCTCGGTGATGAAGCCATAGACGATCATCGGAATCGATGGCGGTATCAGAATCCCCAGCGTGCCGCCGGCTGCGAGCAGACCATAGACGAAGCGACGATCGTAGCCACGATTGATCATCTCGGGAATGGCGACCGTACCAATCGTTGCAGCGGTGGCCACTGACGACCCCGAAATGGCGGCAAAGACACCGCAGGAGAGAATAGTCGCTACCGCAAGCCCGCCCGGCCAGTGGCCAACCCAGGCATTCACAGCATTAAAAAGATCGGCACCCACACCAGCTTTGAGCAGCACGTTCGACATGAGTAAAAACAGCGGTACAGCCAGCAGAATGAAGCCGTCCAGCGTTGATAATATCGCCTGCGGCGCCATCAGCGGGGAGAAGCCGCCGATCACCAGCATGCCCAGCCCCATCGCACCCAGCGCCAGCGCCACCGGCACTCGCGCGAGTAACAGCGTAAACAGACTGGCCAGAATAATCACCACAGTCATGTCACTGGCTCCGCGCTGCCCGCGATGCGAGGGCTCTTAAATAACTCCAGCAATGCCTGCAACATCAACAGAAAAAACCCGACCGGTATCGACAGTTCACTTATCCAGATCGGAAAATTCAGCATGCTGCCGGTGGTGCGACCCCGCTCGAACGAGTCGTAGAAAATCTCGAACCCGTACCATGTCACGACAGCCGAAAACACCACGATCACCAACATCACAAACACATTCAACCGGCGCTGCCCTGCCGCGGGCAGCAACCTCGCAATGGCATCAACCTGAATGTGCCGGCCGGCCGCCAGGATCCACGGCATCGCCAGCATACAGCCCCAGATCAGGCACATCTGCGACAACTCGGCCGCCCAGATAGTCGGCTTGGTAAAAAAGTATCGGGCGATCACTTCGTAGGTCAGCATTGCGCCAGACAATACAAACAGAGTCGCGGCGATACCGGCCCCCACACGAAGGACAGACTGAAATAGTGCCATGGTGATGTGTTTTTTTAGATAGGTACGAGGCTGCGGACACAACCTCGCAGGACAACAATTTCACCGGTACCGACAACTCGATCAACAAACGAGTTGCCGGCCCGGCTCAGTCAGCGAATCAAAGCGCCTGTGCGGCCTTCAGCAGTTGCGCGCCGAGCTCCCCGGCATTCTTCTGGTAGGCCTCATACACCGGCTGGCTGGCAGCTTTCCAGGCATCCAGTTCTTCGGCATTGGGCTCGTACACTTCCATGCCCTGCTCTTTTGCCGCGGCATAGGCTTCGGCCTCGATCTCGCTGACGCGATTGCGCACATCCGCCTCGGCGTTGGCCGCGGCCGTGCTGATAATTGCCTTGTGATCGTCAGACAGTGATTTCCAGAAATCGGTATTCACCACCACCACAAATTCGATATCGGCGTGATTGGTGACCGTGATGGTATCCATCACCTCCCACAGTTTGCGTGACTTGACGCCGGACACACCGGTCATGCCGATGTCGACAGTGCCGCGCTGATAGGCCAGATATTGCTCAGAACCGGAAATCAATGTGGGCGCACCGCCGGTTGCGGTGACGAAGTCACCCAGCGTTTTGCCAAAAACACGTGCCTTCTTGCCTTTCATGTCGGCAGGTGTTTTGATCGGGCCGCCCTTGGACAGCATGATCGCGCCACCGTAGGCCTGCCACCAAAGTACGGTAGAGCCCGTGCCCTGAATCGCCTCGTCGATGGGGCCGCGTACCGGCGAGCCCTTGGCGACAGCGGCATTGACTTTGTCGGCGGTGTCGAAAAGAAACGGCTGATAGAAGATATCGACTGCCGGCACGTCGCCAACGTAGCGAGTCAGCGAAGCAACACCCATTTCCAGGGCACCCGAACCTACCGCGGCGGGCACTTCCTTGTCTTTGTAGAGTTGCGCAGAATCGTAGATTTCAACATCGATCGCGCCACCCGAGTTCTTTTCCACCTCTTCCTCGAACATAACGAGGTTTTGGCCCAGATGGCTCTTGAGTGGCAACTGCAGCGAGATTCGCAGGGTGACATCAGCGGCGATCGCAGTGCCGGACACCATCGTACCGAGTGCGGCAGCCAGTGCCGCGCCAATGAGTTTCTTTTGCATGAAATTCCTCCCGTGTGTTTGTGTGCCAAGCATGCCGTAAATCAACAGAACAGACAACGCGTCCGGTTGCCGAATCTCACAAAAATACTGATCCCGGCCCGGGTGGCACGAGCGGCGGCACCAGCCAACTACCCGGAAATTTGATAACTCGCGTACCAGTAGTACTGCGTTTCAACAAAGTCGAGATCACCGGCCGTGGCTGGCAATTGCCGCGCGAACGACTGTGCCGAGGGAAAATTCTTCAGCACCTCGAACTGCTCACCGGTCTTGCCAACGCTCCTCATCTGCCAGGTGTTGCCAGCGGCATCGGTGCGGCACAACGGCGTGCTACTGCCCTCGACATAGCAGTTATCAAGCAGAACCACACGACTGCCCGGCAATAATCGAGTGTGCCAGTGCGACAGAAAATCACGGGTTTGATCGAGCCGCAGGTGCGAATACCAGAATCCTGCAAACCCGCCATCGAACCGCCGCGGCAGACAGGCAAGCGTAAAGGCGTCGTCACACACAAGCGCGGTATTATCTATGCCCTTCAAACGAAGCGCCGCCAGCTGCAGCACTTCAATGTTGATGTCCTGGCTGACAATGGCGGCGCAGTCGCGCGCGAGCCACTGTGTCCAGTAGCCGGTGCCACAGGCAAAATTTCCAACACGGTCTTGTCGCGCAGCATAGGGCCCAACACGGATCGCAGCAGAGCGAGATCGGATTGCCGCTCGGGCTTGTCGTAGATCGCATCGTACTCGCGGGCGCGCGATGCGTAGTACTGACTCAGGGTTGCCGACATGGTTTCGAAAAACACCTGTGCGTTTAATCCGGCGCCACTATAATGCTAACCGGCCCGCCACTTCATTACCCCGCATGGAAATCACCCTTTCGCGCCCGCTGCGCAATCACTGGTACGCGCTGCGACACGGACAGAGCAAAGCCAACGTTGCGCAGGTGGTCGTCAGTGACCCTGCCAACGGTTGCAATGGCCACGGCCTGACCGACATCGGCCGGGAACAATTCCGCCAATCGCTGTCGGCAAACGCGCTTGCGAAACTTGGCGCTGCAGCACCGGACCACCAGGCGTTACTCTACTCATCCGATTTTGCCCGCGCCATCGAGAGTGCCACAGTCGCAGCCGAACTATTGCAGATCGAGCGCGAAGTACAAATCGATACCCGGTTGCGCGAGCGTTATTTTGGCCGCTACGAGCTGGGCGATGCGTCAGCCTATGAGAAGGTCTGGCTGGCAGACCGCAGCAATATGAACACCGCAGAAAACGGCGTTGAGCCCGTGCGCGAGGTGGCGCTGCGGATGACAGAATTGGTCGAAACGCTGGAACAACAACACCACAACCAAACCATCGTGCTCGTCTCACACGGTGATCCGTTGCAGATACTCGAGTGTGTTTTCAGCAATCATCCACCGGCGCGACATCGCGATCTCGCACCACTTGAAAACGCCGAATTGAGATTGCTGGGTGCGCCGTAGCGCTAGCCCGGATTATTCATGAAGGGGCGAGAATATCGCGCAGACAATTGTTTCCACAGTGGATTATGCGACTGCATCGAATACTTACTGATATTTGTAAGGGAGCAAAATTCGCTGTGGGAACAAGGGGCAAGCGAGAAATC
>CAKZSB010000474.1 GCA_937920585.1 uncultured Granulosicoccaceae bacterium
TATCTCGTCGCTGCTGAACTGCACGCACATCTGATTGATTTTCTCCATGCCAACGCCGTGCTCGCCGGTAATGGTGCCACCCACCTCGACGCAGAGCTCGAGAATCTTTCCGCCCAGTGCTTCTGTGCGTTCGAGCTCACCCGGTTTGTTTGCATCGAACAGGATCAGCGGATGCAGATTGCCATCACCGGCGTGAAAAACGTTGGCGATCTTAAGGTCGTATTCGGCCGATAACTCATCCATTCGCTGCAGCACAAACGACAGCTGTTTGCGAGGGATGGTGCCATCTATGCAGTAGTAATCCGGCGCCAGTCGTCCGACCGCCGGAAACGCTGATTTGCGTCCCTTCCACAACGCCAGTCGCTCGCGCTCGTCTTTGGCGCGGTGCAACAGCTTGACGCCGCCTTCTTCAATTAACGCCTCTACTGCCTGCATTTGTGCCTGTACTTCCTGTTCGTTGCCGTCAAGTTCGCACAGGAACAGCGCTTCAGCGTCGACCGGGTAGCCGCATTTGGCAAACGCCTCCGCCGCTCGAATCGCCGGGTTGTCCATCATTTCCAGGCCGGCCGGAATAATGCCGTTGGCGATGATCGCGGCGACTGCATCGCCGGCTTTCTCAACGTCGTCGAATGCGGCCATCAGCAGTTGCGTGCTCTGCGGTTTGGGCAGCAGCTTTACAGTGATTTCGACGGTGACCGCCAGCATGCCCTCCGAGCCGTGTAACAAGCCCAGCAGATCGTACCCCGGTGTATCGGGCGCGCAGGAGCCTACGGTGATCAATTCGCCATCGATCGTAACCGCTTTCACTTGCAACACGTTGTGTACGGTCATGCCGTATTTCAGGCAGTGCACGCCACCGGAATTTTCGGCCACATTGCCACCAATGGTGCAGGCGATTTGCGACGAGGGATCGGGCGCGTAGTAGAGGTTGTAGTCGGCGGCGGCCTCCGAGATCGCAAGGTTGCGGACACCGGGCTGCACCACGGCAGTCTGGCTGGCCTCGTCGATGGAGACAATTTGATTGAATTTTGCCATGCCCAGCACCAGCCCGTTTGCCAGTGGCAAGGCGCCGCCGGATAAGCCGGTGCCAGCGCCTCGCGCCACGACTGGCAGCTGGTGCTCGCTACAGATTTTCAGTATCCGCTGCACTTGCTCTACCGTTTCGGGCAGCACTACGATAGGGGGTTTCTGGCGATAAACCGCCAGCCCGTCGGATTCGTAGGGGTAGAGGTCTTCGTCGTCGCGCAGTACGGATTCATCGGGGAGAAATTGCAAAAAAGTATCGACCAGCCGGTCGCGCAGGTGCTCATCGAGTGGTGCCGACGCTTCGGCAAACAGGGGTTGCGACATGGGCTGGTTACGCTCTTGTGTGGTTCCGTCCGGCTCGGGGACAGCGATGCAGGGCAGTATATCGCTATTTCAGCAAGCGCTGTTCTGACGCAACTGAAACTAAATTTTTCCCGTCGGCATTGTTGCGGCATGTGATCTGGCTCACACGAGAATTGCGAGTTAGTTAATACAATTTTCGCCCGGCGCCAATGGAACTGTGCGTTCGAGTTGTAGCCATCCTGTGAACGCACCGAGAGCACGAATGTACGCCGTAAAAAACAAATATTACAAGCATTCGAAACTCGACGAGCAGTGCTTTCGCTACATCCTGCAACTGTTCGCGATGGATCTCACTGCGGTGCAGTGTGCAAAGTTGACCGGTGTGAATGTTCGCTCAGTCAATTCCATCTATCTGAAGTTGCGAGATCGCATCGCTGAATGGTGTGAGCGTCAGGCGCAGGGCACGCCGGGGCTGAACATTGATCCGCATCGATTTCAGCAGGCCGACGGCATGGGGGCAAGTTACCTGCAAAGCGAAGCCGACGGCATTATCGGCCTGCGTCTGTACCTGCACGAGGAGCAGGTTTACTGCGCCCACCTGATGTCTGCCAACGATGCCGATATCAAGCGTGTCGCCGGCAGTGCCTGGAACGACTATCCGATCGGCATCGATTTACGCCGCGACATGGCATTAAAACTCAAGAGCACAACACACGAGCGCGCCAGCATCGCCGGTGATGTTGATCGTATCGATGCCTTTGGCCGCTACCTGCGTTTACGACTGGGCAAGTTCAAAGGTTTGCGGCGTGGCAAGTTTTTCTACCACCTTAAAGAGAGCGAGTATCGCTACAACCATCGTCGCCACGAGCTCTACACCTTGCTGCTGGGCATGCTGGGCGAGGCCCCGATCGAATAACACCGGGTAAACGGTGCTCAGGGGCCAAGTCGCTCGATCGACCATCCATCATCGCGCTTTGTGTAGCTGAATCGATCATGCAGTCGACTGGGTCGGCCCTGCCAGAACTCATACCGTATCGGTGACAGACAATAGCCGCCCCAGTTGTCGGGACGCGGAATATCATCATTCGGATACTGCTCGTAAAGGTCTGCCACACGGGATTGCAGCCAGGCCTGGTTTTCAACTGCTTGCGATTGCGGTGAAGCGGCTGCACTGTATCTGCTGCCTGCAGGGCGACTGTCAAAGTAGCGGTCCGAGTCGGCAGCAGTCATTTTGCCCACCGTGCCCTCAACGCGAATCTGTCGCTCGATTTGCGGCCAGAAAAGTACCAGAGCGGCGCGTGGATTGGCCGCCAGCTCACGGCCCTTGTGGCTCTCGTAGTTGGTGTACCAGCAAAGTCCCTGCTGATCGAATTTTTTCAGCAACACCACGCGCGCCGACGGTGCGCCGTCGGCGGCGACTGTGGCGAGCGTCATCGCCGTGGCATCTTTTATACGCTTGTCCAGTGCTGCCTGAATCCACTCGCCGAACAAATCGAGTGGATCGGGTTTGAGTGTGTCGCGGGTCAGTACATCGTAGCCGTAGTCGGTTCGCTCGGCGTGCAGATCGCCCGGTTGTCCTGCCATGGTTTGTTACTCTGGTTAAACGCTGACGGGCCAGTATACAAGTGCGGCTGGTCTGCAGGTCCGCCGGTTTTGCAGGGGCGTCATGATCCGCGCGGGATCTGTAGTATATTCGGCGCTTCGACCCAACGGAGATGATGGATTTGCCTTCATTTGACGTAGTTTCCGAGATAGATGAGCACGAACTGGCCAATGCTGTCGATCAGGCCAACCGCGAGATCGGTGCCCGATTCGACTTCAAGGGCAGCGATGCGAAAATCGAGATTAGCGATGCGGCGATGACGCTCAGTGCCGACAGCGATTTCCAGATTCAGCAGATGCAGCCGATCATCCTGCAAAAGATGACCAAGCGGGGCATCGATATCGCCTGTCTGGAGCACGGCGAAATTCAACTGCGCGGTCAGCAGGCCAGGCAGGTGATTCAGGTCAGGCAGGGTATCGACAAGGAGACCGCCTCAAAAATCGTGAAGCTCATAAAAGGATCAAAGATCAAGGTTCAGGCGTCGATTCAGGGTGAGCAGGTCAGAATCAACGGCAAGAAAAGAGATGATCTCCAGGAGGCGATTGCGCTGCTGAAAAAAAGTGATGCCGGCATCCCGCTGCAGTACAACAATTTTCGCGATTGATTATTCTGCCAGGTGTTGGCTCGGGTATTGTCCGGCGTAGATGTCGTAGCGGGTTTTGCCGCTCGTGATATTACCGCTGGGTGTTGCGCCGGCAAGGCTGGCGGCGCTGGCAGGGCGTTTTACCACCACGCGCTGGCGCGCACTGGCGATGGCGAGAGTCAGTAGCGGCTCGGCCGATTGTGCAGGCTCGGTTTTATCGGCGGCGAGTAGTGTTTGCAGCGCGCGCATGCCCTTTTTCACCGCTGCGCTCTTTTTTGTTGCCGGATACATTGGATCGAGATAAACCACATCGGCGACCGGGCTTATGCTGCTATCGGTCAGCAGGGTGCGTGCGTCGCCGTGATAGAGCCTGAGCCTGCCGGCGATCTCGGCGATCTCCGGGTCGGCGGCGGCGCGATCCAGCCCGTCCTGAAGCAGTGCATGTACAATTGGCGAGCGTTCGAACAACACCAGCCTGCAACCGGCTGCTGCAAGGGTAAACGCGTCCCGACCCAGACCGGCCGTTGTGTCGCAGACCAGTGGCAGCGGCGACTGGCGGATGTTGACAGCACGGCTCAGCGGATGGCGCCGGGCGCCGCCTGATCTCAAACGGTGGCGGGTGTCCGGCGAAGAGAAGTCAATGCAGATATCGACATCGGTCTTGCCGCGGGTATCGCGCAGAGTCAATTTGCCATCCAGGCGCAACAACAGAAAGTCAAAGTCTGTGGCCTGCTGTTGGTCGATGACAGGCAACTGCAGTGCATTGCTGAAACTTGCGGGATCGAGTGCGCCGGGCAATGCTGCAATGGCGGGTGTGGTGGGCTGCGGTGCCGTCAAAGTCGGGTCATGCGAAAATTGAACAGAGTGGAATATCGATAAAAATGCAGGCAGATCATAGCACCGACTCGTCGCGCAACCCGCGCTTGCTTGTGTTGCGCGTACTAATGAAGCTCATGTTGATGGTCGCGCTGTTGGTCAGCCTGTGGGTCATGTTGCGTACGATGAGTGATCCGACTGAAAGCGGTAACAACGGCGGTGAGTCTACTGTGATTCAGATTGCTGATATTGAGCCCGGGCAGGTGCAATTTTTCGATTGGGGCGGACGGCCAGTCGTGGTGGTGCGGCGGTTGCCTGAATGGCAGACGTGGCTGCAAAACGCGACGGACAAATTGCTGCTCGATCCACAAAGTGCGCGTTCGCAGCAGCCGGCAGCGGCGAGTAACGCGCTTCGATCGGCATCGCCGGAGTGGTTTGTGGCGCTCGCACTCGGAACTGACCTTGGCTGCACCATCGAGTACCTGCCGCCATCGCATCGGCTATACAAGCGTGAGCCCTGGCGCGGGGGCTTTGTGGATACCTGCCGCAAGAGCCGTTATGACCTTTCCGGGCGCGTCTTTCGCGGGCCATTTGCCACTGCTAATCTGGTGGTGCCGAAGTGGCAGCTCGATACCGCATCGCAAACGATACGATTGCAGCGTGCTCAGTAGTGCGGTGGTGGCACTTCCTCGGACAGACTCGCAATCGGCGAATCCGTAGCCTGTAGTTGTTGTTCGAAACGAGAGACCTTGTGTGCCAGCCGCTCGATGGTTTGCTGTTGGTCAACGATCACACTGTTCAGTT
>CAKZSB010000475.1 GCA_937920585.1 uncultured Granulosicoccaceae bacterium
TCTTCGTCGCCCATATCCATGTGCAATCCGGATACGAGCTCGCGCATTTGATCGAGAGTCGGTCGGCGAACGTTCATAGTGATCTCGCGTGCAGGGTCAGTCTGCATGGTGGCGCGATTGCGCGGTGAAGCCGGTGGCACGGGTGCAGCACGGGCCGGCGCTAGTGCGTTTGGTGCTGGCGCGGCGGCCACGGCGGCAGGCGTGGTCTTCACACCGGTACTTTTTTCGATTCTCGTATCGCGCCCGCCGCCAAAGCCTGCAAATTCTTCCAGCAGGGCTGCGTCATGCATTTGATCAGCGGCGATTTTGCCCGCAATGGCCCCTTTTTCCAGCAACAGCATTCGGTCGCTCAGTGCGAGCAGAAAATCGAGATTCTGCTCTACCACCACGACCGCCAGGCCACGCTCCTGCTGCAGGCGTCGCAGCAGCATTGCAATTTCATCAATGATGGAGGGTTGAATGCCTTCAGTGGGTTCATCCAGCAGGAGTAGATCGGGCTCGGCGATCAGGCTGCGAGCCAATGCCAGAATCTGTTGCTCACCGCCACTGAGTGCTGCGGCCTGCCGATCCAGCAGCGGCTCCAGACGCGGCAGGTCGCGCACGATCGCGTCAATCGCCTGCTCAACCGATAGCGCATCAGCACCGGTCCAGGCAAACGCCAGATTCTCCCTAGCGGTGAGGTTGCCGAACATACCGCGCCCCTGCGGCACATAGGATATGCCCAGATTGGCACGCTCGTGCGACTCGATCGCCGTGATGTCGCGCCCGTCCCACCCTACCGTGCCACTGGTGGCGGGGATATAACCCATAATCGCTTTGAGCAGTGTGGTTTTACCCATGCCGTTGTGGCCGAGCATGCCGACGACCTCACCCGGTTGCACACTGAACGATACCCCCTGCAGCACCGGTATTCGGCCATAACCCGCATGCAGCCTATCCACTGTCAGCAACGGTGCCACTTCACGATCGGCAACTCGATTCATACCTGCTTTCCCAGATACACATCGCGAACGTCCTGGCTTGCCATCACCGTATCGACATCGGCATCGATCAGTACTCGTCCCTGATGAAAGACCGTCACCTGACGCGCAATTCTGCGCACGAAATGCATATCGTGCTCAACGATGATCAGAGAAGATTCGCGATTGATATCGGTAATAACATCGATCATGCGATCGACTTCGTCGGCGGTAAGGCCCGCGGCAGGTTCATCCAGCAGGATTAACCACGGCTGGCCTGCCAGCACAATGCCCAGTTCAACCAGCTGCCTTTTGCCATGCGCCAGTGTCTCCAGCAATTCGGCCGCGAGATCGGTAATCAACAGACGATCCATGATGTCGGCGACCAGCCGGTTGGCGACCGCCGAGGTATTGTCCCGACGCGCTGCCAGCCAGAGATTTTCACGTACCGTCAGCCCGTTCATGACGCTGGGCACCTGCGTCTTGATGCCAATGCCGAGCCGCGCTACCTGATGCGGCAACAAGCCGTTGGTTCGCTGCCCGCGAATAGTGATATCGCCGGCGGTCGGCTTCAACATGCCACAAACACATTTGAAAAACGTGCTTTTGCCAGCCCCGTTTGGGCCAATCAGGCAACGCAACTCCTGCCGACGCAGCTTAAAATCGACCCCGGCAAGTGCATGTACACCGCCAAACTGCATTCCCAGGCCGCGGCTTTCGAGTTCGACGCGGTTAGACATCTTTATCGCGCCGCGAACGCCCTGACCGGCGCCGCAATGGTGCCGCCGAAGGCAATCGAGCGAGCAGCCAGTGCCACAGCCGCACCAGGCTCGGGAAGATGCCTTGTGGCAGCAGCAACACCGCCAGTATCAGGATTACGCCTAATACAAAGGTGTTGTCTATAAGGCTTTGCTGACCGAGCAAAAATTTGGTGTAACCCAGTATGGCAGCCCCCACCACCGGGCCCAGCAACGTGCCGGCACCACCCACAATAACCCAGATAATGATCTCTGCCGACTGGCCGAGTGAAAAAAGTGCCGGGGTGACAATTTCGGCCCAGTTGGCAAACAGGCAACCCGCCAGACCCGCAATGGCCGCACCGATCGAAAACGCAATCGTTTTCATCAGGCGAATGTCGTAGCCCATCAACTCGGCGCGTTGTTCATTCTCCCTGATACCAACCAGCGCCCGGCCAAACGGCATTTTCAACAGCACACGCAACAGGATATAAACCAGCACCAGCAGACCAAAGGCAAAATAGAACAGCGATTCGTCGTACAGATACTCGCCCGGGTCCCAGGGTATCGTGAGCGTTTCAAACCCCGGTATGCCGTTGTACCCACCGAGGCGTGCATCACCCAGTTTATAGATTTCACCGGCACTGGAATTCATGAACTTGAACAGAATCAGCGTCATCACCAGCGTGACAACCGCCAGATACACATCGCTAAGCCTGCCGTAAAAAAGCAATGCCCCGAACACCGCTGCAAACACAGCAGGCACCAGGATCGCGATGAAAAATGGCCCCCAGGCAGACCCCATGTTCAGCGCCGCAATGGCAAAAGAATAGGCGCCAAGCCCGAAAAACGCCGCCTGTCCGAAGCAAAGTATGCCGGCAAAACCCCAGATGAACCCCAGGCTGAGCGCCAGCAACGCATAGGCGGTGAGGACGGTTAATGTGTAGGCATCAAACAACATCGGCAACACGAACATCGCAGGCACGCCAATGATCAGTGCCGGCAGGACGTCACGCGCAAACATCAGACTCGGCCCTTGAAGAAACGACCGGTAATACCGGTGGGCAACAAACGCAGCAATATGATCGCAACCACCAGCAAGGCAATCTCACCCACTGCTGGTGTGGTAAGCAAGGTGAAGGTTTGTGAAATTACACCGAAAAGTCCGGCACTGGCCAATGCCCCCGATACCACTGAAGCACCACCGGCAATCACAGTGATAAAAGCCTTGGCGATATAGTTGGCGCCGGATGCGGGATTGAGCCCGACGAGCGGCGCCATGACTCCGCCGGCTAGCCCCGCCAGCGCCGACCCGGCCGCGAAGGTAATCAAATAGACCCGCGACGGGCTGTAGCCAAAAGCCGAGGTCATCTCGGCATTCTGCATGGCACCGCGCGCAATTAAACCGGCACGGGTGGTTTTCAGCGCGAGATAGAGGCCAACCGCCACGACAATCGCCATCAGGATGACAAACAGGTTGTAACCCGACAACTGATAGCGACCAAACGTGAAACCGGCGATGGGTGTTGCGATACCGGTAGTGGTATTGCCAAAGATCATCGTCATCGCGCCCATCATCGCAAGGCTCAGGCCCCAGGTCGCGAGCATGGTGTTGATCAGCCGCCCGTAAAGCCAGCGAATAATCAGCCGCTCGACAAGCACGCCGAAGACCGCCACCACCAATGGCGCCACAACCAGCATCGCCAGATAGATATTGACCCCGGCCTGATGCGAGACGATTGCGGCGTAACCACCGAGCGTCAGGAACTCCCCGTGCGCCAGGTTGATCACCCGCATCATGCCGAAAATTACCGCAAGGCCGGCACTGATGAGTACCAACACAGCGACCGCATAGAAAATTTCAACGCCAACAACCGCTGCGTAATCCACTCAGACACCCTTGACGATTTTACTATTGGCGCTTGGCAGCGACTGGAAATACCGGGCAACTGCCCGGTATCAAAGGTTTATACCACTTGCTAGATCGAGATTTCGTACTGCTGATTGTCGTCGGGGTTGGCCTCCAGATCACAAACCCCCTGGGTATCGACCGGCTGGCGCTCGCCAAAACTTTTGACCACATTCATCTTCTGATCTCCCACCTCGATCAGATGGACAGAGGTGACGGCATGATGGGTTTTGGCGTCAAGCGAAATCTTACCGGTGGGCGCGTCAAAACTGACTCCGCTCTCCAGCGCTTCGATGACTTTTTCACGATCAATGGAGTCCGCCTTGCGTACCCCTTCAGCCCACAGATGCATACCTTGATAGGTGGCAACGGCCAGTTCGTGCAGGTCGTCACTGTTGCCAAAGCGCGCGTCCCACTTCGAAAGAAACGCCTTGTTTTCCGGTGTATCCAGCTCTTTGGAATAACTGTATACCATCATGATGCCATCACCCTCTTCCCTGGTCAGCACCACATGCTCGTTGCCCACGCCCATGGTAGTGGAGGCCATCGGTATCTTTTTGTTCATACCGGCTGCCGCCCACTGGCGATAGAACGACAGGTGCGCACCACCCACCAAAGCAGACATTATCATGTCGGGCGCGGCATCCTGAATCTTCGCGATGGTGGCGCCAAAATCAGCCACATCGAGCGGGAAGAAATCGGTTTGCACCACTTCGCCGCCGTTTTCCTTTGCGTAGTGCTGAATCCACTTCGCGGTGATGTGGCCATAGTTGTAGTCTGCGGCGAGGGTGTAAATCTTTTTGCCCCAGCGCTCCATCGTCTCCGGCACGAGTACTTCAGCCTGTTGCGCCGGTGTAATACCGGTGCAAAAAATATTTCGGTCGCAAACCCCGCCTTCGTACTGCACGTTGTAGAAGTACAGCGTTTTGGATTTGCGCAATGTCGGGCGAATCGCCTCGCGCGAGGCGGACAGGATGCCACCGTGCACAACATCGACTTTATCCGAACGGGTAAGCTTTTTGGCGTACTGGGTATAGAGCGCCATATCCGATTGGGTATCGTAGTCGATTTTCTCAAGCTGTCTGCCCAACAGACCGCCTGATTCATTGATTTCTTCAATGGCGAGCGTTACCGCCTTGTCCATTGGCTTGCCGTACAAATCGAAAATACCCGAGGTATCAATGATGCTGCCGACCTTGATATTGTCCGCGCCCATGACGACCTGTGGCATCGCGATTGAAGCGGCCGAAGCTGCAGCACCTTTTAACAACGTGCGTCTATTGAGTTTCATTCTGTCTCCGATAGTAGTTGTATTTTGACCGCCGCAGCAACTGCTGCCAGTGTCGTGAGATATCGCGTCAATCCTTTGCCTGGTCAGAGTCCGACTCGCTGCCCTTCTGATCACCCAGCTCCAGATTCAGCCCGATCGACTGACCCAGCTTTTGCATTGCCGGTAGCTGCAACGCCATATTCAATACGCCATCGACGGCATTGTTCATCGGCGAACCGTTCGACGCGCCCGCGCTATCGCCGCCGAGGTTGCCAAGCCCCGAGATCTGGTTAATACGAATAGACTCGATTTTCTCTGCCGGTTTTACCATCTGCCGCGCAAGCTTGGGCAGCTTATCGATCTTGTGCATTTCAACCTTCATCTGCAGCACGCGATCACTGATTTCGTTCTCGGCCGAGATAATCGCCGCCTTGCCATCCGCTTTGGCCTGCATCTCGCTGCGGGTGGCAATCGCACGCAGCTCGGCCGCGCGACTCTCGGCCTGTACGCGTTCAAGCATGTTGCGCACGTCGCTCGCCACTCGCTCTTCACTGCTCTGGTTTTCGCTGCGCACGCGCACAGCGCTGATTTCAAGCTCGCGCTCGGCGGCAAGTTTTTCGCGCTCCAGCTGCACTGCCTCCTGTGCTTCTACCACTGTGCGTCTGGCAAGTTCCTCGTCGGCGGTGGCTTTGACTTCCTCGGCACGCTTGCGCGACAGCTCGATCTGGCTGTCGATCTTGGCGGTTTCTGCGGCGAGCAGCGCGTGCACTTCCATTTCACGCAGCGTTCTGTCGCGCAAAATTTCGCTGGAACGGGTCTCGCGTTCGCGCTCAATCCGAGATTGTTCGGCAAGTTGCTCGGCCTGTTGGCGCGACTGCTGTTTTTGCGCATCGGTTTGCGCCTTCAATTGCTCGACCCGCAGCGCCTGGTTGATTTGCGCCTCCTGCTGCTCGCGTTCAATTTCAAGTTTGCGCTTGAGCCCGGTCAGCTCGGTTTGCCGCACCGATACATCGGCGTCGGCTTCGATTTCGGCGCGCTGCTTGCGATTGCTGGCGATGACCTCGGCCAGGCGCCGCATGCCAACGGCATTGAAGGCATTATTTTCGTCGAGGCTTTTGAATGATGCCTGATCCATTCGAGTCAGCGAGGCGGATTCGAGCATCAGACCGTTCAAACTCAGTCGATCCGCCAGCACCTGACTGACCTCATCAACAAACACGGCGCGGTTCTCGTGCAGCGCATCCATACTGGTGCGAGCCACAACATTTTGCATTGCATCAATGAAACGACCTTCGAACAGCTGTTGCAGATCGTCCGGGTTCAACGCACGCGCACCTACCGCCTGAGCTGCCGTGGCAACGCCGTCGTCGTCGGGCTGCACGCGTAAATAGAATTCCATCGCCACATCGACGCGCAGGCGATCTTCGGTCATCAGTGAGCGCTCACCGCTGCGCTCAACCTCGAGCCGCATGGTGCGCATGTTGATACCCTCGACGCGATGCAAAAAGGGCAGCGCGAGAAAGCCGCCATCCAGCACCACCTGTTTGCCGCCGGCACCGGTGCGGATCAGCGCCTGCTCACGCGTAGCCTTGCGGTAGAAGCGATTCAACAATGCTATCGCGACAGCCAGAACCACCAGCGCGAATACAACGATTGCAAACCACACGTGGAGCGTCCTCCGGGTATGTCTGGTCGGGATTGACCTGACGGGGATCAGCGCGAATCCTGTCAATCCGCGCTGGTTGAGGTTACTGCACC
The DNA here is from genome assembly GCA_937920585.1 of uncultured Granulosicoccaceae bacterium. Taxonomy (GTDB): domain Bacteria; phylum Pseudomonadota; class Gammaproteobacteria; order Granulosicoccales; family Granulosicoccaceae; genus CAKZSB01. The sequence goes on from CAKZSB010000475.1 coordinate 6,634, forward strand.
CGAAGGCTGTACGTCAATTTGTAAGGCAACTTGCGCGGTACTTTGCACCAACAGCCAGCCTGCCCGTGTGGCGGCATCTCATCAATGGTTAGACTCGCCGCTGTTTGCATCGCGGCGTATAGTCCCCACATCCTTGATCTCTAACCACAGGAGCATTCCGTTGAAAGACGATCGCGATATCGAAAAAGCCTACCCGATCGATGATTTTGTCAGCAAACTTCGCCGCCTGGCGGACTGTCTTGAGCAAGGCAAGCCATTCGAAATCCAGATCGCCGGCGAACGCATCTACGTGCCGGTTCGAGCCGTCTACAACATCGAACACGAACGTGAAGACGGCGAAGAGGAAGTGGAATTCCAGATGCGCTGGTCCGCCGAAGAGGGATCTGACAGCTAGAAGCCTGCCCGAGCGCGCTAGCCGGATTTCGGCTTGCGCTTAGCGGCGGCTTTTTTTCGCGGCCGCCGTTTCTTCACGCTCTTGCCCTTGCCACCACTCGACGGCGCAGTCACGCCCTGCAACGCGGTGGGTTTGTTGGCCACACTACTGGCTACTAACGCACGCAGACTCTTCTCCAGCGGCTGCATGAAATCTTCGTAGCGCGCGTCATTCTTACTGATCGCGTTGAGCGTCGATTCCCAGTGAGCGGTCATATCAGGGGCCGTGGCTTCATCCGGCAGCGAGCGGATCAGCCCACGGCCCGCATCGGTGGCGTGAATCGCCTTGCCTTTGCGCTGCATGAAACCGCGCCGAAACAGCAACTCAATAATGCCGGCCCGAGTCGCCTCGGTACCGAGTCCGTCAGTTTCTTTCAGCACCTTGCGCAATTCACCCGAGGTCACAAACCGGGCAATGCCGGTCATTGCTGCCAGCAATGTCGCGTCGGTAAAATACGGCGGTGGTGTGGTGTTCTTTTCAACCAGTTCACCGCTGTCGCAATGCAGCGCCTGGCCTTTTTTCAATGCCGGCACAGGCGCTGACTGCTTTTGCTTGTCGGCACCATAGAGCACTTTCCAGCCGGGTTTGAGGACCTTTTTCGAGCTGGCGACAAAACGACCACCCTCGATAATGATTTCCGCCCGTGTATCGGCATATTCGTGCACCGGATAGAACTGTGCGAGGTACTGCCGCGCCACCAGTTGATACACCTGCTTCTCGTGCGAGGAGAGCGTCGATGTGCTGAGCTTGCGCAAGGTCGGAATAATCGCGTGGTGCGCATCGACCTTGGCATCGTTCCAGGCCGCCGTGCGAATGCTGCTGTCGGCCTTGCCCACAGCGGCCGTCAGCGTTGGTTCGTTCTGGCCAATAGCCGCCAGCACGCCACTGGCCTGCGACCAGTGCTCTTTCGGCAGGTAGCGCGAATCGGATCTTGGATAGGTGATCAGCTTGTACTTTTCGTAGAGCGCCTGACAGGCCGACAGCGTTTGCTGTGCACTTAGCCCAAAGCGCTTGCCGGCATCTATCTGCAGTGCCGACAAACTATACGGCAGCGGCTGACTCTGCTTTTTGTTTTTCTGCTCGTAGAGGTCAACGACTGCCGGTTTGTCGGTTATTCGCTTGACGACCGACTCGGCAAGCTTTTTCACCAGCACCCTGTTAGATTCATCCATATACGGCTGACAGGCCTCGCTCGGCTGCCAGTTGGCGGTGAAGCACTCATCTTTTTCGGTTCGCAGATGCGCCAGCACTTCATAAAAGGGCTTGGAGACAAAGTTCTCGATTTCATCGCAGCGACGCACTACCAGCCCCAGCACCGGCGTTTGCACGCGCCCGACCGACAGCACCCCGTCGTAGCCCACCTTGCGACCGGCGATGGTGTAGGCGCGGGTCATGTTAATGCCATACAGCCAGTCGGCGCGGGAGCGCGCCAGCGCCGAGGTTGACAGCGCCCGGTAGTCGAGGTTCGATTCGAGCCTGGCCAGCGCGCGCTGCACCGCCGATGGATTGAGATCGTTAATCAGCAACCGCTTGATCGCCTTGCGCCGGGTCGCACTGACACGCAGATAGGCGATGACCTGATCGACCAGCAGCTGCCCCTCGCGATCCGGGTCGCCGGCGTGTACCAGCGTGCTGGCTTCGGCGACCAGTTTGCGCAACACCGAGAGCTGTTTTTTGGTGTCGGCCTTAGGCGTGAGCTGCCATTTCTCGGGCACGATCGGCAGGTGTTCCAGCCGCCACGACTTGAAAGCCGGATCGTAGTTGTGCGGCTCGGCCTGCTCGAGCAGGTGCCCGATGCACCAGCTCACGCAATCGCCATTGCCAACCTTGATGAAACCATCGCCGCGCTGGTGCGGTTTAGGCAGCACATCGGCAATCGCACGGCCAAGGCTCGGTTTTTCGGCAATATACAAATTCATAGCCGCTCGATTATACCGTGTGTCGTGCTCGCGCTTCGACCGCTTGTTGAAAAACGGACAAACCGGCGTCGCAGCGGTCTGCAGGTGATTGCCAGAAGTCATCTGGTCTCGCGTCCTCGCCTATGGCAGTATCCTTCGAACTTTTATGCAGAATAAACCGATTATGGGCCAACTTTCGCACGCCAGCGGACCAACCGATGTCGCGTTGATCGAACAGACGATCGATACCAATTTCAAGCACGCGGTGCGCAACTGGCCCGATCGCGAGGCCATCGTCGTGCGCCACCAGAACATTCGCTGGAACTACCGCGAACTCGATCAGCAGATAGAGCGCGTGGCGCGCGGTTTGCTGGCGGCCGGTATCGAACACGGCGATCGTGTTGCTTTATGGTCGCCAAACCGGGTTGAGTGGGTCCTGATCCAGTACGCCACAGCGCGCATCGGCGCGATCATGGTCTGCGTAAACCCGGCCTACCGCCCGGTGGAACTAGGCTATGTGCTCAAGCAGTCCGGCGCCAGAATGATTGCCGCGGCGCCCGCCTTCAAAACCAGTGACTACAAGGCACAGGTCGCCCAGGTGCGACAGGAAATCCCCACCCTCACCCATGCGGTTTTCTTTGGCGAGCAAAGCTGGGACGAACTGCTGGCAGGCGGTGAGTCGATTGACGCACAGGCCATCACCGATCGCGCCGCCGCGCTCGACAACAATGACCCGATCAACATTCAATACACATCGGGCACCACCGGCCTGCCCAAAGGTGCCACCCTCACCCATCGCAACATTCTGAACAACGGCTATTTCGTTGCCGAGGGCTGCGGCTACACCCACGAGGACCGCGTTTGCATCCCCGTGCCGCTCTACCACTGCTTCGGCATGGTCATGGGCAACCTCGGCAGCACCAGCCACGGCGCCTGCATGGTGTTTCCGGATGAGGCATTCGAGCCCGGGTCAGTGCTGGCCACCGTAGCCGAAGAGCGCTGCACCAGCCTGTACGGCGTACCGACCATGTTTATTGCCGAACTGAACCATCCCGATTTCAAAACCTTCGATCTATCCTCTTTGCGGACCGGCATCATGGCCGGGTCCACCTGCCCGGTCGAGGTAATGAAGCAAGTGATTGAACACATGCATATGGATGACGTAACAATCTGCTATGGCATGACAGAAACCTCGCCCGTATCCACCCAGACCGGTGCCGACGATAGCCTGGAACAACGCACCAGCAGCGTCGGGCGGGTCCACCCTCACGTTGAAATCCGCATAGCCGATCCGGACACCAATGAAACGGTTGCGCGCGGTCAGTCCGGTGAGTTTCAGACGCGCGGTTATTCGGTCATGCAGGGCTACTGGCAGGAACCAGAGAAAACCGCCGCCGCCATCGATGCCGACGGCTGGATGCACACCGGCGATGTGGCGGTAATGGATGATGCGGGTTACGTGGACATAACCGGCAGAATAAAGGACCTGATCATTCGCGGCGGGGAAAACATTTCGCCGCGGGAAATCGAAGAGTACCTATTCACCTGCGAAGACGTTGAAGATGTGCAGGTGGTCGGCGTGCCCGACCAGAAATATGGCGAGCAGGTTTGCGCCTTTGTCCGCGCGGCCGTCAATAGCACACCGACCGAGCAATCGATAAAAGATTTCTGCCGCGACCGGATTGCACACTTCAAAATCCCGCACTATGTGTTGTTCGCCGACGATTTCCCAATGACAGTCACCGGCAAAATTCAAAAATTCAAACTGCGCGAGATCGCCTGCAAAAAATTGAACCTGCACTAAATCCGGCACCTTCGCCTGCCAATGAAAATAACCGAACAGACGCCATAAAATGTCATCTACTGAAAGAACACTCGATCGCAAGCTGATGCAGATCAAAGCAGGCGACTACACCCACCGGGATTTCATCATCGCCGACGCCAAGGACGGCGACATGGCGTTTGGCTTGTTATCGCCCGCCCCTGCAACGGATGGCAGCCCGCGGCCACGCAGCGTGTATCTGGATGACATCCGCAGCATGACGAAATCCGGACTGGTTGATGTGATGTTGATGTCGGCTTCAAACGGTGAGCTGCTCGCAAACGAGGGCTTGTTTAACGATTGCGCGGTAACACCGGCGGTACGAATGAATGACACCACTGACATCTGGAGTGCCAGAGGATCCTGCTATCGAGAGTCGCGCAGCATGCCGTTCTCCAGCGCGGATATCGATGCCGTTTCGCCCTTTTGCGATCTCGGCCTCTACTCAATGACTTTCTACAACCACGCTAAAGCTGATCTGAAGAGCCTGCAGGCTTATCGCGAATTTCGCCACACCATTCGGCCGCACAAACTCAGTCACTTTCTCGAAGTGTTCAACCCGGCTTTTGACATCGGCATCGCCGAGTCCGATCTGGGCGACTATATCAACGATATGATTATCAAAGCAGTCGCCGGCGTAACTTCTATTGATGCACCGCTGTTTCTTAAAATCCAGTTCAACGGTGCCAAAGCCATGCGCGAGCTGGCAGCCTACGATCCGCAAAACCTCATCGTCGGCATACTCGGCGGCGCCAAGGGCACAACCCGCGATACGTTCGAGCTCGCCCTGCAAGCCGAAGATGCCGGCGCGAGAGTGGCGCTGTTCGGGCGTAAGATCAATTTGTCTGAAGCACCGACCGAGCTTGTGCGCCTGATGCGTGCAACCATAGAGCGAAACGCCACACCGAAAGACGCCGTCATCGAATACCACGACTACCTGAAAACTCATCACATCACCCCTGCACGCCCACTCGCCGAGGACAACAAAATTACCGACCCGGTGCTGATGCAATAACCATGAGCACACGACGCGGTTTTGTTTGTGCGGGGTGCTGGACACTGGATCGAATCAAAGTGATCGATGCCTGGCCAGCCGAAGAAGAACTCGCCCGCATAACCGCGACTGATCGTCAGGGTGGCGGCTCGGCGCACAATGTTGCCATCGATATTCGTCGTCTCGACGACACCATGCCGGTCGAAGCAATCGGTTTACTAGGCGCCGATGCAGACGGTGATTTTCTCTATCAGACCAGCACTGAAGCAGGCGTAGACTCACACCAGCTACACCGCACCGCGGAGGCCGAAACATCCTACACCGATGTAATGACAGTCGGGCACAGCGGCAAACGTACTTTTTTTCATCACGCCGGTGCGAATGATCTGCTGAACCCGGATCACTTTGAGTTTGCCAGCACCCGCGCGAAGGTTTTGCACCTGGGGCTGCTGGGTGTCCATCATCTGCTCGATGAACCGTGGCGCAATGAACCCAGCGGCTGGGTCGCCGTACTCAAAGCGGCGCAGGCCGCGGGCCTTCAAACCAACATTGAAATGGTCTCGATTGAGCCGGCACGCAATCGCCACTTGTGCCTGCCCTGCCTGCCCTATCTCGACACGCTTATCGTCAACGACCACGAAATTGGCGCGCTGGCGAATATTCACACCATTGAAAATGGCGAGACGCTGCCCGAACGCTGCAAAGAAGCCGCGCACAAAATAATAGGCGAAGGTGCCATGCAACTGGTGGTAGCACATTACCCCGGTGGCGCTTTATGCGTTACCCGCGACGGGCAGAGTTATCACGCAGATGCGCTAAAGATTGACCCCGACACCATTAAAAGCACGGTTGGCGCCGGAGATGCCTTTGCCGCCGGCATGCTGTATGCCCTGCACGAAAACTGGGCAATCGACAAAGCCATGTCACTCGCCCATGCCGCCGCTGCCACCAGCCTGCGCTCACACACGACGGTAGGCTCGGTCGAGACAGTCGACCAATGCCTCGCACTCGCCGCCAGTCAATCAACGAATTAGAAAACAAAATGAAAATGCCCGCAAAAAGCGTCCTGCTCGCGATCCACTACCAGAATGAAAATTGCCACCCCGACGGCAAAATAAAAGTCGGCATCGCAGCGAATGCGCCATGGCGTGAAGAGCGACTGAACAATGCGCGCCGCTTATTCGCGGGAATGCGCAAGCTCAGTGTCGATGTTGTCCATATACGTCTGGCGGTCGACCCAAGCTATCGCGATGTCGTTGTTAACACCCCGCTGATCGAAGAATGGGTGGCACTCAATGCATGGCAGGAGGGTACCTGGGGCACAGAATTCGTTGCCGGACTCGAACCCGCCGAAGGAGAGATTGTGATCACCCACACCCGCAACAGCGTTTTCCATGGATGCAACCTGCAGGATGCCTTAACGGCATTGAATGCCGGCAAACTGTATCTTGCCGGCGTATCGACCGCTTATGCCGTGGAGGGCAGTGCGCGCCATGCAACGGATATCGGCTACCCGGTGACCATTGTCAGCGATGCATGCGCGACGGCGACACAGCAACAGCATGACAACGCGCTTGAGGCACTGAGCCGGTTAGGCCAAATTCGCACCGTTGACGAGACATTAGCTGAGCTAGACACTGACTAATAACGTTGACCGAATGTAAAATTCTCACCTGATAACCTTTGGCCGCGATCCGCGCCTGTCACACAGTACTGACGAGATTCGCTTGCCTAGACAACACCCGATTGTATTGTCTCTTCTAAAGAACGTTGTCGGATCTGCACCTTCAACCTTCACGTTACAAATTGCTAAGCCCTGCGCTTGCTAAAGCGAATCTGGATTTGGTTATGTTGCGACAATCTAAGCTACAGAGAAGCTTCAATAGAATAGCTATATGCGATCGTATTTTAAAATGGAATCGTGTCGATTACTGGAGATAATACCGCCGAAAAGCTTCAGACCCCCAATCGACTTAAAATCTAAAGAATTGGCTGGCAAAAAAATAAATCGAGTTACACATGATTCGAATAAAGCAGATAAGAAACGGAAATAGCTTTCGCACAAGTGTAAACATCCTGAACATTAAACTGAAACAGA
>CAKZSB010000476.1 GCA_937920585.1 uncultured Granulosicoccaceae bacterium
GTTTGCCTATCAGATGCCGCAGAATGTATTGATTCAGGAAATGGTTGTCACGCCGACCCGCCAGGAGTACTAGTGCTTTGACAATATTAAAAGTTGGGATACAGCGAGTGGATAAGTGGTCAGCGCAAGGCGCGCGATTGAAGAATAGTTGTTCTATTGTGAGTGAGCGCAACGCCGCGATGGCCGTTTATACGCTCGCCCGCAGGGGATGGCTTTTGATGTGCCGCACTCCGGGTGTGATAGCTGAACCGGGCCCTAACCGGCAGATCAGAGGCCATACTGTATTCCAGTTTTTAGTGTTGTCAGAGCACTAAGCAGTGACCGAAGCGCTCGTCATCGGCCTGGACAGCTCGACGCAGAGCACCAAGGCGATCGCATGGAATGCACGTGGAGAGCAGGTGGCGGTGGGGCGTGCCGACATCGCAATGGAAAACCCGCGGCTGGATTGTTTCGAGCAGGACCCGGCTGACTGGTGGCGATCGTGCGTCGATGCGTTGCAAGGCTGTGTGCAGCAATTGCGTGTTAAGAATATTGCTGCTGCCAGTTTGCAGGGTCTGGCGATTTCCAATCAACGCGAAACGCTGGGCTTTATAGGCGCCGACGGCGATCCCAGTTACCCGGCGATGGTTTGGCTGGATGAAAGGAGCCGGACGCAACTGGCGCAATTTAGCCAGTCTTTCGGTGCTGACGAGATTCACCGCATCACCGGGCGTCCGCCGGATATCACACCTTGCCTGTATCGTTTTTTGTGGTTGCGCGAGAACGAGCCCGGGGCCTGGCAGGACACTGCCTGTTTCGTCGACGTGCAGGCCTTTCTGGTGCAGAAACTCTGCGGTGGCGAATATCGCACCGGCTGGATCAGTGCCGATCCAATGGGTATCGTCGATATGAAGACGATGGACTGGTCGCAGCCGCTGCTCGATGCAATAGGTCTGGAGCGCTCGCGCCTGCCGACCCTGCACGCACCCGGCAGCCGGCTCGGTGAGATCAGCGCACACGTGGCCGAGTTAACCGGCCTGCCGGTAGGTATGCCGGTGTTTGCCGCCGGTGGAGACGGCCAGTGTGCCGGCCTTGGCACCAATTGCACCATCCCGGATCGTGCTTACATCAACCTCGGCACCGCGGTGGTGTCGGGTGTCTGGGGGCCGGAGTATCGCTACAATCGCGCGTGGCGGACCGAGCTGGCGGCACAGGGGGAGGGCTACATCTATGAAAACTGTCTGCGCTCGGGTGCTTTTCTGGTCAACTGGTTTGTCGATCAGTTCGTCGCGCGCGGCAAGGCCGATGCCAGCGTTTTTGAACAACTGGAACAGGCCGCGACACAAATCCCCATAGGCTGTGAAGGGCTTATGATGCAGCCGTATTTTTCGGGTGTAATGGATCCTCACTGGGACAGCAACGCGCGTGGTGCGATGATCGGTTTAAGTGGCAGCCACGGCGAGGCGCACATTTACCGTGCGATCATCGAATCGATTACGCTCGATCAGGTCATGCGCACTGCCGAGATGGAGCGCGCGCTGGGTTACTCGATCAGCCATTTCGTTGCGATTGGCGGCGGCGCCAACAGCAAGCTTTGGCGGCAAATGCTCGCCGACGCATCGGCCAAGCCGGTGCATATCAGCCCGACTGTCGAAGCATCGGCACTGGGCGCCGGCATGATCGCAGGTTTTGGCGCCGGATGGTTTTCCAGTATCACCGAGGCGGCCGGGCAGATGAGTGGCGATACCAGCGTGGTCGAACCCGATAGCACGCGGAGCGTCAACTACGGCGAATTGCTCGATATCTATCGCCAGCTTTACCACGCTACCGCCAGCATTAATCACGACCTCGGCGCATTCGCCGCGAAACAACAATCAACTCACTGAGCTGAACTCAACTGAATGACTGACTACAGCGGGATTCTCAAAGAGCTGGTCGATGGCAGCTGGCGAGAGCCGGATACCGGGAAGCAGTACACCATTGGTATCAAGGATATCGCGATTCGCGCGAGTCTCGACGGGGCCGAGTCGGAATTGATCGGCAAATTGCATCCCGATCAGGCGATTACAATTGTATCTGACCCGTTTACCCACGATGCGCTTGGCGGGCGAATCTATCGCGCTTTAAAAGCTGGTGGGCACAAGGTGAAAGAGTATGTTTGGGAAAAGCCCCGGTGCTCTGAAGAGGGGGTTGAGACGATCCGCCGGGACACTGCTGACTGCGACGTGCGCATCGCGGTAGGCTCTGGCACCATTAACGATACCGTTAAATATGCATGTTTTCTTGATGATCGGGAATATTCGGTTTTTGCCACCTCGCCGATGAACGCGTTTACCACTGGCACGGCCTCGGTGTCTTTCAACGGCTTTAAACGCTCGATTACCTGTAAAGGGGCCAAGGGAGTTTATTTCGATTTGTCGGTCATATCGCAGTGTCCTCCGCGACTGGTATCGGCTGCATTCGCCGATGTGATCTGCCGCACTACCGCACAGGTAGACTGGCTGATGTCACACCTTTTGTTCGACACTCGCTATGCGCAGACGCCGTACACGTTACTGTCTTACGACGAGCCCGGCATGATTGACGGGGCAGATCAGTTGTTGTCTGGTGATATCGAGGTGCTTGGTATGCTGACGCGAATTTCTGCAATCATGGGCCTTGGCACCATTTTCACCGAAACGACGCACAGCGGCAGTATGGCTGAGCATATGATCTCGCACTACATCGATATGTTTGCAGGTGATCTGCATCCGGGTACTTCACATGGTGAGCAGGTGGGTGTCGCCACGATCACGATGTCGCAGTTGCACAATCAGGTGCTGACGAATCCGCAACCGCCGCTGATGCGCGCCACCCGAGTGGATAGAGACGACATGAACGATCGTTTTGGTCCGGATCTGGCTGATTCAATGATGCAGGAGACCGCAAAAAAAGCACTCGATGATAAAAAAGCCGATCAGCTGAATCAGCGTTTTGCGAATGAATGGGAAACCCTGCGACACCAACTGATGAAAGTGATGCTGCCATACGAGACGTTGCACGGTTCAATGCAACGGGCCGGCTGCCAACTCAGCGCATCGGACTTGGATCTGGACGCTGATTTTTATCGCGAGGCGGTGACCGGAGCACGATTTATTCGCGATCGCTTCAGCATGCTGGATATTGTCGATGACAGCACCGGGCTTGCAAATTTCACGAAAACCATGCCGGTGTGAAGGTATGACAGGTAACGCGGATGGCTAACATCGCAATACTCGGTGCCGGCGTTATGGCCAGCGCGCTGGCAGTGCCAGCGGCGCAGGCCAATGCGGTCACACTGATCGGATCACCGCTGGACGATCACATCATCACGGCACTGCAGCGCGGCGAGCAGCATCCGGGGCTGCGCGTCGCACTGCCGGCGTCTGTCGATGCGGTGCACGCGGCCGACTTGAAGGCGGATCATCTGACTGGCGCCGATGTCATTGTCATTGGTGTCAGCAGCCCGGGTGTGGACTGGGCAGCAGGGCAAATTGAAGCCCACAAGGCCAGGCCCGGCATCGTCGCACTGGTAACCAAAGGGCTGGTCGCGGGCGTGCCGGCCGATGCGCCGCCACGCACCTACGCCGAGGCAATCGATGGCGCACTGAGCCAGCCGGCAGGACGCATTGTTGGCATTGGCGGTCCGTGTATTGCGCGGGAGCTGGCGCTGGAACTGCCCACACGGGTGAGCTTCGCCTGTGCTGATATCGACGCTGCCAACGATTTGCGCGCGCTGTTGCAGACACACTACTACCGGATCACAACGCTTGCCGATGCAACCGCTCTGGAGGCTTGTGCGGCGTTGAAGAACTTTATGTGTATTGGTGTCAGTGCCATGCTCGAGGCGTTTGCCGTCGATGATGGATTCGCGAAAAACCCGGTTGCTGCTTTGTTCAATCAGGCGGTGCGCGAAATTGCGATTTTGAGCGACTGGATTGGAAAAAGTGCCCCCGGTCTGGATGTTAATAAAGGGGACATGTTGAACGATGCGATGAAGCTGCCGGCCTTCGATCTGGCCGGCCTTGGCGATCTGCACGTGACCGTCGGCGGCGGCCGAAACAGCCGGCTTGGGCGTTATCTGGGACAGGGGTTGTGCTTGAGTGAGGTGATGGACAAGCAGATGAAGGGCGTCACAGTTGAGTGCGTCGATACTGGCAGGCAACTGCTAGCCGGCTTTCAGGTGGCTTGTCAGCGCGGTGATCTTCAGTCACGCGAGTTGCCGTTGACGCAGGCGATACTTTCAAGCATTGATCTCGATAGCATCTTCGAATTTGATTTTACACAGTTGCCGGGCTGAAGCGCGGCGACCAGGAAAGCGGGCGGGCGATTAACACCTTTGAACCGTTTATGGTTTAAACAGGAGAGTACGAATAATGAAACTGGCCGTGGCCGGCGACAGCGCCGGTGAAGGGTTGGCTCAGCAGCTGGCTAATTATCTGTCGTCTCGGTATGACGTCACCGAGCTATCCGGCAACGATGCCACCGAGTTTTACGCGGATCTGTCTGATCGCGTGGCAAGCGAGGTGATGAGTGGAGTTTACCAGCGTGCGATTCTGGTTTGCGGCACTGGTATCGGCGTTAGCATATCAGCTAATAAGGTGCCCGGCATTCGCGCGGCGCTATGTCACGATACCTATTCGGCGCAGCGTGCAGCGCTATCGAATAATGCGCAAATCATTACGATGGGTGCGCGGGTGATTGGCGTTGAGCTGGCCAAATCCATTGCCGACGCTTGGCTTGCGGAGACCTTTGATGAAAACGGGCGTTCGGCTGGCAATGTGCAGGCGATAAATCGGCTGGATGATAAGTATCACACGGGCTCCTAGCCCGGATTATTCATGAAGGGGACAAGTGCCAAACGCATCTACTGAGTAAGTCTTTGATGGCAGGAGCGTGTAGGAGACATAGCCAAACTTTGTTGTGATGCCAAACTCGGCCATTGATCGTTGACACGAGAGTGTGAAAGGCACCGCAGGTGAACAAAGAGAAACCGGTTTCGGGTGGTAATTACCTGGTGGTAGCGCACCCGCTCACCGGTACTCTACGATTGACGCTTGTCAAAGTTAGGAACAATGGATACACCAGGCCAAGTCATACACCTTTTTTGCCTTGTGGTGGATGCGCCTTGCGGCTTATCCCCCCTACGAAAAACGGTGAATGGTTGTAGGGGCCATAAGCCGGCAGGCGCATGTACCATAGTAAATAGCCACCAGCATTCTCCATTTAAAATTTTGCTCAGCCTCGACGCTCACCAGCACCCTGCTTGTAAGGCGGTGCGGTGATTGGTTTTTGTGGTGACCGCTCGCGTGAATATTGTTTATGTTTGCGCGACACCGGGCAGCACGCACAACATTTCGTAAAGCAAATTGGCGCCGGTTAGTGCGGTGTTGCCGGTGGTGTCGTAGGGTGGTGATACTTCCACCAGATCGCCGCCAACCAGATTCAATCCCTGTGCACCGCGAATAATTTCCAGCCCCTGCCAGATCGTCAGCCCGCCAATCTCTACTGTGCCTGTGCCGGGAGCGAAGGCGGGGTCGAGGCTGTCGATATCGTAGCTGAGGTAACAGGGGGCATCGCCGATGGTTGCGCGCACTTTCTCCATTAAAGGGGTCAGTGATTGATGCCAGCACTCCTCTGCCTGCACTACGGTGAAGCCCTGATCGCGCGACCAGTTGAAGTCTTCCGGTGAATAACCGGTGCCGCGCAGACCGATTTGAAATACCTTATCATTGATCAGCAAGCCATCGTCAACGGCGCGTCGGAATGGTGTGCCGTGGGCAATTTTTTCACCGAACATGTCGTCGTTGATGTCGGCGTGAGCATCGACATGAATTAGCGCAACCGGTCCGTGCTTTTCTTTCATGGCTCGCAGGATCGGGTAGGTTAAGGTGTGGTCGCCGCCGAGGGTTAGCGGTACGCAATCGTGTTTGAGTATCTCGTTGTAAGATGCGGTGATGATGTCGACGGTCTTTTTCAGATCGAAGGTGTTGATCGGCACGTCGCCAATATCCGCCACCTGCAGGCGATCGAACGGCGCTGCACCCGTGGCCATGTTGTAGGGCCGCAGCATGCAGGATTCGGCGCGTATCTGGCGCGGGCCATGGCGGGTGCCGGATCGGTTTGATGTGCCAATGTCGATGGGTACACCGACGAAGCAGGCATCGAGGCCTTCGGCAGTATCCTGAGTGGGCAGTCGCATCATGGTGGCGGGGCCGGCAAAACGGGCCATGTCGTTGCCGCCGAGCGGCTGATTAAAATTGCTCATGATTTTCTCCGCTAGCTAACGTTTGGCCAGAAAGGCCACGATGCGCTGACAGCCCGCACGCAGTTCTTCTTCACTGAGTGTAAATGAAATTCTCACCCAGCCGTCGGCGCTCTGGCCGAAAGCGCGACCGTCCAGTACCGATACCATTTGTTCGGCAAACAATTCGCGGCTGAATTGATCGCTGCTCATGCCGTAGCCGCGCACATCGGCCATCACATACATGCCGGCCTGGGGTTTGAGAACCTGCAAACCTTCGGCGGCTGCCAGTTCCGTACACACCAGATCGCGGCGCGCGCGGTAGATATCGCACATCTCTGCCGAGGCGTGACGCTGATCGGTGAGTGCGGTGATGGCGGCTTCCTGAATAAATCCGGCCAGTCCGTAGAGCATGCACAGGCTCAGGTTATTGAAGTGCGGTTCCATGATCGGCGGTGAGATTGCCCAGCCAACCCGCCAGCCAGTCATCGCATGCGACTTTGACAGGCTGTTGATAGTGATGGTGCGTTCGGCCATGCCGGGCAGGGCGGCAATTGATTGATGTTTGCCTTCGAACACCAGGTCGGTATAGACCTCGTCGGCGATCACCCACAGGTCGTGTTTAATCGCGAGCTCGGCGACTGCCTGCAGTTCGTCTTTGGTCATCACCACGCCGGTGGGGTTGTTTGGTGTGGTCACGACGATTGCCCGGGTAGCCGGGGTGATTGCTGCCGCGATCAGTGAAGCCCTGGGCCGGAAGTTATCGGGCTGTGAGACGCGCACAAGGTTTGCGCCACCGATGCAGAGTGTCGCTTCATAACTGATGTACATGGGTTCGAGTGCAATGACTTCGTCGCCTTTTTCAAGCAGGCACAAACTGGCGGCGAACAGCGCGTTCTGGGTGCCACCGAAAACGTGTACTTGTGAGGGGGCACATTGAACACCCGACTGCGTGGTGAAATCTTCTGCGATAGCCTCGCGCAGCGCCTGTTTGCCGGCAATCGCAGAGTAGTGTGTGTCGCCGTCGCGCAGTGCGGTAATGGCGCTGTCGATTATCGGTGCCGGGGTGGCAAAATCGGGGTCGCCCACGCTGAGTACGATGGCGTCTTCTCCGCGATCGCGCGCTTGTCTTGCGAGGTAGTGGATCTCCCAGGCCTCGGCGCCTTCGCCGCTGATACGTTGTACTGCGCTGGAGAGTTTCATCGTGATTATCGGTGTGGGATGCGCAGATGGTACGACAATCCGATCATCTTCATGAGCGGATAAACGGCAGACAGATGACTGCTTCGGGCCAGGGAGCTATTGCCTGCCGCCTCCGCCACCGCCATTGCCACCACCGCCATTGCCGCCGCCACCGTTTCCACCGCCGCCATGGCCACCACCACCGTTGTTGCCGCCGCTATCGCCGCGGTTGCCACCGGGGTCATTGCCTCCACGGTCGTTGCTGGCGCCGCGATCATTGGTGCTGCCCGCACGGTTGTCGTCGGGTTGTGCCTGACGGTTGCGATCGCCCTTGGTTCTGTCGTTGTCGGTGGCAGATCGCGTCGTGCGGTTGTTGCTTTGCTGACGTTGCTGGCGTTGCTGATCCCATTTATCGCGAATAGACTGACGCTGTTTGGCAGGTAGTGATCTGAACTGCCTGTAGCGATCCTTTAAATGTTGCTGCCTTTCTGGTGAGAGTTCTGAAAATCGTTTGTACTGCTCACGAATAACCTGGCGCTGCTCCACCGGCAGTTGCTGCCAGGTGTTGTATTTGCGTTTGGCACGCTCGAGATCGGTCGACGACATCGACAGCCATTGCTGTGCCCCTTTCACCAGTGCCGACTGCCGTACCGCGGGCAATGATTGCCAGTCTTCACGAGCGGCCTCGAGCAGTTTTTGCTCTTCGGCGGTTAGTGAATCCCACGCCACGCTTTCGGCCATCAGCGGGCTGGCGAATATAATCAGCAGCAAAAACATCCAGTGCGCGGTGTATGGCATCAGCCTGTTCACAGCGTTGCTCCGGCCGGTGGTTGAGGCATGTTATTCACTGTCGCTGGTTGAATCGGATGGCTGGTTTTCCGGGGCTGGGGTCTCTTCGAGCGACACGCCCAGTTGATCCAGTTCCGATGACATGCCCAAAAACTCGAGAAAGGCGAGATTGGGCGGTGTGACATCGTCATTGCTGTGTCCGCCAACGCTTGCCGTTAACACGGCGACTGCGGCTATCGCAGGGCCGATGTGACGCCACGCGACAAGACTCTCCGATCGAATTTTGATCTGGCCCCATTTCTTCATGCCTCTATGAATTTTAATTTCAGATGGCTCGAATGACGCTCAGCCCTGCAATTCCTGGTTGATGTCCGGGTAGCTGTCGTCCATCCATTCCAGCAATTCCAGTGACTGGTAAAAATCCAGCTCCTCACCGCTTGAAAGAATCGGCAAATCCTGTGACGCCATCAGTGGTGAAGGCGCGGGTGCCTGGTGTGGGAAAATCATGAAAACCACAGCGCATACGGCAAGTGTGACCGCGGTGGCGGCGGTGTATTTGCCGAACCACTGAAAGCGACGCCCGGTATCTACAGCGCGTGCACGCGCGGCCGATAATTTTGCCCGGGTGACGTAGTCGATGCCCTGTTCGCTGGTATCGAGGGCGGTTAGCGTTTTTTGCAGCCAGGCTTCGTCAGCCGGGTGATCGGCATTGTTGTGAGACTGATTGTTCATGACGCGGGTTCCAGCTGTTGGCGCATTGCTTTCATTGCGCGCGACAAGTGAGTTTTTACGGATCCCTCGGAGCACTGCATCGCGACTGCCGTTTCACGCACATCAAGGCCTTCCCACATACGCAGCATGAACGCCTGCTGCTGGCGCGCGGGCAGTTGCTGCAGGGCCTGCTCGATCTGTTGCATGGTTTGATCATCCTCTGCGGCACCCTGGGTACTGGTGACGGGATCGGGGGCCTCACTGGCGACATCGTGCTCGGTGAGATCATCCGTCTCACTGGTCCAGAAGTGGAAGCGTGATCGTCTGCTGCGCTTGCGATGGCAATCGGTAATCTTGTTGTTCAGTATACGGTAGAACAGCGGCCGCCATTGAGCCTGGGGCTTGTCGCCATAACGAGTGACCAGGCTTATCATCGCGTCCTGAACGATATCCAGTGCGTCATCGCGGCTGCGTGTCGCGATGTTGGCCATGGTGAATGCGCGCCCTTCAACCTCGGCGAGAAACTGATTGAGCAGGGCCTTGCGCTGTGCCTCGCTGTCGGCCGACTGACTATTCAATGACAGCATCTTGCAGGCGGCAAGCGCGCCATCGCAGTAGCCGCCGGGTGCGGTGGCGCCATCGGGACCGAGGGTGCAACTATCTGGTGTCCGGGTGTTGAATTTGGTGAGCATAGAAGATTCCAACACGGCTTGCCTGTTGAATGTTATCGAGTTAACGGGCGTGCAATCTGGCTGGTGCAGGCAGTGTGGCGCGAAACGGCGTCAATCCTGCCGTTTATTGCCTTGCTTGCCATCGCGTTCGCGTTTGCCACCGTCGCGCTCACCGCGTCCTCGTCCGGCGCGCGCTGCGTCAAGGCCCTCCTGTTCGGCATCGCTGATTACGCCGTCGTTGTCGACATCGAATTGCGCAGTGAGTGCCGCTTCGCGAGACTCGCGTGCTGCTGCTCGTTCGGCCTTTGACAGGACGCCATCACCATTCTTGTCAAACTCTGTCAGCCTGGCGGCGCGTCTGGCCTTTCGGGCGGCTTCGCGTTCTTCGCGTGTCAGGGTGCCGTCGCCGTTGCGATCGAATCGGGCGCCCAGCGACTCTCGAAACACCTGGCGGGCCATTGCAACTTCCTCGGCGGAGATGACGCCGTCACCGTCGAGGTCTTTGAATTGCGGGCCGGTTTGCGCCTGCGCGGTGGTCACCAGCAGCGTGGTCACGAATACGATCGAGCGGGTAGCGCTAAGTTGCATGGGTTGCTCCTCGGGGACATGAGTGTGGGCGGCAAAATTTCATCGCTGTTGGTTCTGAAACGCACAGTGGCCGAATCGGTTGACACGAAAGGTAAACAAAATGCGCTGCTGCAGTAGTGCGCCGGCCGAGCGATTTTCAGTTACAGGATGGCCTCGATCAGATAGGGCCCCTCGCTGGCCAGCCCGGCTTTCAGCGCCGCTGCCAATTCACCGGCGTTTGTCGCGCGAATGCCCTCTACGCCCATACCCTTCGCCAGCGCCAGCCAGTCCAGCGCAGGGCGATCCAGATCCATCATGTCGATGGCGATCTGGCCGGCGTTGGCGCCGACGTTGCGCAACTCGTGTTTCAGGATTTCGTAGCTGCGGTTCGATAGCACAATCGTGGTGACATCGAGGTTTTCACGCGCCTGGGTCCAGAGCGCCTGCAGGGTGTACATACCGCTGCCGTCCGCCTGTACATCAATAACTTTTCGATCCGGGCAGGCAATTGCCGCGCCGGTTGCCAGCGGAAAACCGATGCCAATCGATCCACCGCAGATCTGCAGCCAGTCGTGCGGCGGGCACGCGGCCGTCGCACCGGGCAGATCGCGTGAATTGGTGATGCCCTCGTCGGCGACGATGGCGTTTTCCGGCAGCAGGTTGGCCATGATGGCGGCAAGCGTGGTCGCGTTGATCGGTTCGCCGGCGGCTGGCAGCGGGGTATCGCCTGGCAGTTGAATCAAGGGGCCGGCATC
>CAKZSB010000477.1 GCA_937920585.1 uncultured Granulosicoccaceae bacterium
CAGGCGATGAAATCGCAGTATGAGCAAGAGCGAAAGGCCACTGAGGAGAAACTTGCGCAGGCGAGCAAGCGTTCAGAAGACGCGATGGCAGAGGTTAAGAACTACCAGAGCCGTGTGCGCGAGCTTGAACCCTTGCAAAAGCAGCTGGAAGAAACTAAAGCCAGCGTGCTGCAACTGCAGAGTGCGAGTAAATTATCAGGCGACAAACACGCCGCTGAATTGGCTGATCGTGAAAAGCAGCTGCAGGCGCTAAAGACGCAATATGAGCAAGAGCGCAAAGCGGCGGCTGTGAAGATCGCAGAAGCCAGTAAGCGCTCTGACGACGCGATGGCTGAGGTGAAGAATTACCAAAGCCGCGTGCGTGAACTTGAACCTTTGCAAAAGCAGCTGGAAGAATCCAAAGCCAGCGTGATGCAACTGCAGAGTTCGAATAAATCATCAGGTGATAAACACGCCGCTGAACTGGCAGAGCGCGAGAAGCAATTGCAGGCATTGAAGTCTCAGTTGGCGGATGCAAGCAAGCGTTCAGAGGACGCGATGGCGGAGGTGAAGAACTACCAAAGCCGGGTGCGTGAACTGGAGCCCTTGCAAAAGCAGCTGGAAGAATCCAAAGCCAGCGTGCTGCAATTGCAGAGTGCGAGCAAATCCTCCGGCGACAAGCACGCGAGCGAATTGGCAGCGCGTGAAAAGCAGCTGCAGAGCCTGCAGTCTCAGTTTGATGAAGCGCGCAAGAAAGCGTCGAGCGATCTGCAAAACAGTGATCGTCGCTATCAACAGGCAATAGAGGAGACTCGCAGCTATCAGGAGCGGTTGCGTGAACTTGAGTTGGCGCAGGAGCAGTTGCAGGAGTCGCAGACAACCGTGCAGAAGCTACAGTCGCAATTCAAATCGACTGAAGATCGTCATACCGGGGAAGTCAAGGTGCTCCAGCAGCAGCTTGCACAAGCCAAAGACGCGGCCAATGCGGCGGATAAAACCAGAGCAGCCGAGTTACAGGCCAGCGACAAGCAGGTGCAGTCTCTCGCCGGCGAGCTGGATGAGCTTAAAAAACGTATGCGCGACGACAAGGCGGCCGCCGAGCAGCAGCGCCAGGCGGCGCAGTCCGAGATCGATGGCCAGAAGGCTCGCCTGAGCCAGCTTGAGCCACTTGCTAAGGAGCTGGAGACACTGCAGCGTCAGAACAGTGAACTGGTGCAGCGCGGTGAGGCCAGCGAGAAAAACTATCGGGCTACACTGGCTGAAAACGAGGCAAAGCTTCAGCAGCTTCGCACTGAGCAATCCTCTGCTGTTGCACGTCACGAAGAAGAGCTGAAGTTGCTTCGTGAGCTGGTGGGCAAAACCCAGCGGGAGGCGCAAGCTGCCGAGAAGCAGCGCGAGGCAGAGATCAGTGACAGACAGGCGCAGATTACGGCGCTCCAGGCGGATCTGGAGCAACAGAGGAAATCTGCAGCAGACGAGCGCGGCAGCGCCAGTCGAAAACTCGAGCAGGCAATCGCAGAGTCTCGTTCATTCCAGACGAGGCTCGGACAACTGGAATCGGATCAGCGTCAGCTGGATGCAGTCAGTGCTGAATCCAAGCAACTGCAGGCTCAGTTGAAGTCCTCTGCCGATCGCCACGGTGCCGAAATGGCCGAGCTTCAGGCCCGGCTCGACCGCTTGCAGTCTGTCGAGACTGAGCTTAGCCGGCGCGATACCCGTATAGCCGCGCTTGAGCGACGCATTGCCGAGCTCGAGTCGATGGCTGACACTCGCAATGACGACAGCCGCCGTGAGATTGAGCGCCTGCAAAGTGAGATCGAACGTTTGCGTAAAACGCAGCCAGCAAAGGCACCGGCAACGGATTCGGAGCGATCCGGCCGACGTACGGCTGACGGCAAAAAGACCACGCGAAAAGACGGCCAGGACGATCTGAAACTGATCTTCGGTATTGGGCCCAAAATCGAGAAGATGCTCAATAGCGAGGGCGTTACCCGGTTCGAGCATATCGCGAGCTGGCAAGCGGCAGAGGTACAGAAGTACTCGGCCATGCTCGATTCATTCCCGGATCGGATCGAACGCGACGAATGGGTAAGCAGCGCGCAACAGATTATTGATGGCACCTACAACTGGACCGAACGTAAGAAGGCGCGAGCGACCGCGAAGTAAATCAGGGGGCTGTCATTCCACCGCAATAGCGGTGGTTTGGCATGCAATTTGGATTGAACTTATTGTGCGCAGATGCACGTTTATTGTCTCCGGCGTGCCGCTGTGTGCGGAGAGTTTAATACCTTTGGAGATAATGTAAGGCGACTGCCTTTCAATCGATTCTCACCCCCAATCGGGCCCGCCAGTCGGGCCCTCTTTTTTTGTCTTTCTAGCCGCGCCCGACAAATGGCATGGCTGACGCCATCAGTGTCATGAATTGCACATTGGCATCCAGCGGCAAGTCTGCCATTTGCACCACCGCGCGGGCGACGTGTTCCACATCCATTACTGGCTCAACCGCAGTCGTCCCGTTCGCTTGCGGCACGCCAGCCAGCATCTTTTCTGTCATATCAGAGGCCGCGTTGCCGATATCGATCTGGCCGCAGGCAATGTTGAACGGTCGTCCGTCCAGTGAAATTGTTTTGGTCAATCCCGTGATCGCGTGCTTGGTGCTGGTGTAGGGCGCCGAACCGGGTCTGGGAACGTGCGCCGATATCGAGCCGTTGTTGATTATCCTGCCGCCCTGTGGCGACTGCTTGCGCATCTGGATGAACGCGCCTCGTGCGGCCAGAAAGGCGCCGGTCAGATTCACATCGATGACCTTTTTCCAGTCGGCGACCGAGATGTCACTGATAGGCGCGGGCTCAATGTTGTTGCCGGCGTTGTTAAAAACCACATCCAGGCGCCCGAAATGTTGGTCGATGGCCGCGAACAGGCTTTCCACTGCTGCTTCGTCCGTGAGGTCTGCCGGGTGTGCCAGCGCGGCTTGCGCGTCGGCACCACTTTCCTCGATCGCCGATTCCAGCAATGCAACTCGGCGGCCGGTCAGCACCACTCGATATCCGGCCTGCAGAAAAGCGATCGCGGTAGCTCTGCCAATACCCGAGGTTGCGCCGGTGACGAGCGCAATATTGTTAGCTTTCATAGGGAATCCAGTGGTTGATAAAACAGGTTAGATGAGCTGTGAACTGGCGAGCAGATCAATGCCGGCCGAGCGCATTGCCGCGCGTGCTGTCTGAGCGCTGCCATCCATGTCGATGGCTCTGCAGGCGTCTTCGATGACGACAGTCTCGAAACCCTGGCGTCTCGCGTCCTCGGCTGAGAACCGGACGCAGAAATCGTATGCGAGTCCACAGCAGAACACGCGCTCAATGCCGGACTCACGCAGATAGCCTGATAAGCCAGTGGTAGTGGATTTGTCGTTTTCAAAAAATGCAGAATAGGAGTCGACGCTGGCGCGCATGCCCTTGCGAATGATAATCGAGCCGGCATCAACGTTTAACCGGGAGTGGAATTCGGCACCGGCGCTACCCTGAATGCAGTGGTCTGGCCACAGCGTCTGTTCCCCGTAGGGCATCTGAGTGGTTGAAAACGGTGTCGCGCCATCATGTTGTGATGCAAAGGACTGATGGCCGGCAGGATGCCAGTCCTGAGTGATCACAACCGTGTTGAATCGATCGATCAGCGGGTTGATGACGGCGACGACGGCATCACCTTGCGCCACCTCGAGCGACCCTCCGGGGCAGAAATCGTTTTGCACGTCGATAACCAATAGTGCATCGCTGGAAGTGATTTGCATGGGCTGGTGTCCGGTCTTACGTCGTTGCGAATGCATTTTAGCGCTTTGCGCAACAATTGTACTGATTGAAAAATAGCGCCGCGCTGTGTTTACCCGCGCCCCGTTAAACGGATATCATTCGCGATTTCAGTGAGGTCGCTTCGAACCATGCAGCAGGCCCGGTTGTCGTTTGACCAGCTCATGTACCCGCTGCCGGATGGCGCGCGTCGGCGCCTGTTGGTGGCAGGGGTTGACGAGGCGGGGCGTGGTCCGCTGGCCGGCAGTGTGGTAGCTGCGGCTGTTATCCTTGATCCCGAGCGCCCGCTAACCGGCCTGGCCGACTCGAAAAAGCTCAACGAAGCTCAGCGCGAGGAACTCTACGACAACATACTGGAGTGTGCCAGTGCCTGGGCAATCGCTGAAGCCAGCGCCGATGAAATTGATCAGCTAAACATTCTTCATGCGTCTATGCTGGCGATGTCGCGCGCGATCGAGTCGCTGTCAGTGACACCGGATCATTGTCTGATCGACGGCAATCGTTGTCCCGGAACGACTGTACAATGTCAGGCGGTGGTCGGCGGCGATGCGCTGATCAAGGAAATCTCCGCGGCCTCAATTCTGGCCAAAGTCAGTCGCGACCGGGCGATGCACGAATTGCACGAGCAACATCCACAGTACGGTTTCAATCGCCACAAGGGCTATCCGACCAAATTGCACATGCAGGCCATCCAGCAACACGGCGTTCTAGCCATCCACCGCAGAAGTTTTGGCCCGGTGCGGGCCTGTCTGTCCTCCGAGCAGGGGCGAAAGTGCTAGCCAGTTTTGTTCATCTCCGCGTCCACACCGAGTTTTCGTTAATCGATAGCGTGGTGCGTATCAAGCCGCTGCTCAAAGCGGTGGCAGAGGGCATGCCGGCGGTAGCACTGACCGACCAGAGCAACATGTTTGCGATGGTCAAGTTTTATCGCGCCGCAATTGCGGCCGGGGTAAAGCCGATCATCGGCGTTGATGCGAAAATTGCCACGCCGGGCTGGGCCCACTCGCCAGTCGTATTACTGGCGCAGTCCGATGCGGGCTATGCCAATATTTCCGAACTCGTCTCACGCAGTTTCCTTGAGGGGCAACTCGGCAATGACGGTGCGGTGATCGATCAGACCTGGCTCGAAGGCCACAGTGAAGGTGTGATTGCGCTATCTGGTGGCCGCTTTGGCGATATCGGACAGGCCCTGGCTGCGGGGCAGCCCGATGTCGCCGCCGCCCTGCTCGAACGCTGGCAAGCGCTTTTTGGCGATCGTTTCTACCTCGAACTGCACCGCACCGGCCGCAACGGCGAAGAGGACTACATTCAGGCCGTGATACCGCTGGCCCGTGCCGCATCCTGTCCGGTCGTGGCGACCAACGACGTGCGTTTCATCAGCGCTGATGACTTCGACGCCCACGAGGCGCGCGTGTGTATTCATCAGGGCGAAGAAATCGCCAGCCCGCGACGTGCCCGACGCTATAGCGAGCAACAATATCTGCGTTCCGCAGGCGACATGCAGCAGCTGTTTGCCGACATACCCTCGGCGATTGAAAACACACTCCACATTGCCCGCCGCTGCAATCTGGAGATTACCCTTGGCGATGTGCGCCTGCCGGATTTTCCCGTGCCGGAGGGCATGACGGAATCCGACCATCTGCGCACATTATCCATCGACGGGCTCAATGCGCGGCTCGACAAACTGTTCGACACAACAGCCGATGACTTTGCCGCCATTCGCAAGCCCTACGACGAGCGGCTGGCACGCGAGCTCGATGTCATCATCCAGATGGAGTTTCCCGGTTACTTTCTGATTGTCGCCGATTTTATTCGCTGGAGCCGCGATCACGACGTGCCCGTTGGCCCCGGCCGTGGTTCGGGGGCGGGGTCGCTGGTTGCCTATGCTCTGGGGATCACCGACGTCGACCCACTCGAATTCGATCTGCTGTTCGAGCGTTTTCTCAACCCCGAACGCGTATCCATGCCCGATTTTGACATCGACTTCTGCATGGATAAACGCGATCAGGTAATTCAGTACGTGGCGGCCAAGTATGGCAGCGACAAAGTCTCGCAGATCATTACCTACGGCACCATGGCGGCCAAAGCGGTGGTGCGCGACGTCGCGCGGGTGATGGGCCATCCGTATGGTTTTGGTGACCGACTGGCGAAAATGGTGCCGCCCGATCTGGGTATCACACTGACACGCGCGCTCGATGAATCCGAAGAACTGCGCCGCGCCTACGACAACGAAGAGGATTTGCGCACCGTCGTCGATATGGCGTTGCAGCTTGAAGGGTTGTCGCGCAACGCCGGCAAACATGCCGGTGGCGTGGTAATAGCGCCGACCAGACTCACCGATTTCACCCCGTTGTACTGTGAACCCGACGGCTCCAGCCTCGTTACCCAGTTCGATAAAGACGACGCCGAAGCGGTGGGCCTGGTCAAGTTTGACTTTCTCGGACTGCGCACCTTAACGGTACTCGACAACGCAGTGGCGATGGTCAACAAACGACGCGGTGCCGACGAACAGCTCGACCTCGATCGCCTGCCGTTTACCGATGGCCCAACCTACGGTTTGCTGCAGGCTGCAAACACTACAGGCGTGTTTCAGCTTGAATCGACCGGCATGAAGAAGCTGATTGCACAGCTGAAACCGGATTGCTTCGATGACATCGTCGCACTGGTGGCGCTCTATCGTCCGGGACCAATGAATTCAGGCATGGTTGAAGACTTCGTCGCCCGTAAAAACGGTGATGCGCCGATTTCCTATCCGCACCCTGACTATCAGCACGAGAGCCTGGAGCCTACGCTTAAATCCACCTACGGGGTTATTGTCTATCAGGAGCAAGTGATGAAAATCGGCCAGGTGCTGGCCGGTTATTCACTGGGTGGCGCGGATGTCCTGCGGCGTGCGATGGGTAAGAAAAAGCCCGAGGAGATGGCCAAGCAGCGAGCGGTGTTTGTCGATGGATGCAAATCCAACAGTATCGATGAATCGCTGGCGAGCAATATCTTTGATCTGGTTGAGAAATTTGCCGGCTACGGTTTCAACAAATCTCACTCGGTCGCCTACGCGGTATTGTCGTATCACACAGCCTGGCTCAAGTGCCATTATCCGGCCGAGTTCTATAGCGCGGTGATGACGGCCGATATGGACTCGACCGACAAGGTCGTGAAAACCATCGAAGACATGCAGGAGATGGGCATTGAGCTGCTGCCACCGGATATCAATCTGTCCGAGGTTGGATTCACACCACCTGACCCCCGCAGCGTGCGCTTCGGACTTGGTGCCATCAAAGGTGTCGGCGGCAATATTCTGGAAAAGATTCTCGACGAGCGGCGCGCCAACGGCGAGTTTGCCAATCTGCTCGATCTCTGCCAGCGGCTCAGTGGTGCCAATGTCGCGCGCAGCGTGCTTGAATGTTTGATCAGAGCGGGCGCAATGGACAGCCTTGGCAGCAATCGCGCGACACTAACCGAAAATTTGCCAGTGGCAATGGGCGCGGCGAATCAACAGGAGCGCAACGCCAGCAGCGGACAATCCGATTTGTTTGGCGAAATTGCCGCCGATGCCACCGAAACCATTCGCTGGACAGAATGCGAGGACTGGCCCGAGAGCGAGCGCCTGGCGATCGAGAAAAAAACCACTGGCTTGTATCTGAGTGGTCATCCGATCAATCCATGGCTCAGTGAAATAGCGCGGTTTACCGGCGGCCGTATCGCCGAGCACTGTGAGCGTGCCGGGCAGCCTTCCGGCGATCAGTTTCGCAGTCGTGGTATCGATGTCGTGCTGGCTGGTCTGGTCAGTGACGCCCGTATCTGGGCGACCAACCGCGGCGGCAGGCGCATGAATGCCACGCTCGACGACTGCAGTGCGAAAATCGATATCAATATCGCGCCTGAAATAATCGACACTGACGGCCAGAAGCTTACCGCCGACGCCATTGTGGTAGTGGAGGGCGCGCTCGCGTTCGACAGCTACCTCGGCGGCTACAGCCTTCGCACCAGAAGCATCTTCAGTATCGAAGAGGCGCGCAAACGCTTTGCGCGGCTGCTGCTGGTGACCTGGCGCTGCGACGGCTCGCAGCAGTCACTGGCCGATATCAAAGACGCACTGACACGCCATCGCAGCGGTACCGTGCCGGTCTTCATTGACTATGAAAACGATGCGGCCAAGGCGCGAATTCGGCTCGGCCAGCAGTGGCAGATAAACCCGACCATGCAATTGCTCGATTCGCTTAACAAAACGGAAGGCGTCAGCGAGGTGGATCTGGTTTATTAGACCCTCGGCCGGCCGCTTGTCGAAACACAACAGCAACATACCGGCAGGTAAAGTGTGGTTTAAAAACCCGCTCGTCGCCCAGACATCTGCACACAGAACCACAGGTATAGCTGACTCGCCGTATATGCTGCCAGCGAATTTGAAGCGTTGATTTGATATACTTCGCGCCTGCGCTCGGCCTGAGGCGCCCCCGACAACCCGCCTGCGGCGCACCGCGGCACGACAGTAGCCCGAATCCCCGATAATGAATCACAGCTATCTCGAGTTTGAACAACCCATTGCGGATTTGCAGGCAAAAATACAGGAGCTCAGCTCCGCCAGCGACGACATGGATATTGATGTCGCCGAAGAATTGTCGAAACTGCAGACCAAATGTGACACGCTGACTGAATCGATTTTTGCCAAGCTCACACCCTGGCAGGTATCGCAGGTCGCACGGCATCCCAATCGTCCGTTCACGCTCGATTACATCCGCCTGATCCTCACCGATTTCGAAGAACTCCATGGCGATCGTGCCTTTGCAGATGATCCGGCGATTGTCGCCGGTATCGGCCGTTTGCAGGGCCAGTCCGTGGCCATCATTGGTCAGCAGAAAGGGCGCGACACCAAAGAGAAACTGCGGCGCAATTTCGGTATGCCCAAACCCGAGGGTTATCGCAAGGCATTGCGCATCATGAAGCTGGCAGAGAAATTCAAGTTGCCACTGATCACGCTGATTGACACGCCGGGCGCCTATCCGGGTATTGGTGCCGAAGAAAGGGGGCAGAGTGAGGCAATCGCACGCAACCTGATCACCCTGGCGGATTTGCGCACGCCGATTATCTGCACCGTGATCGGCGAGGGCGGCTCCGGTGGAGCGCTGGCGATCGGTGTTGGCGATCGCGTCAATATGCTCGAGTACAGCACCTACAGTGTCATCTCGCCTGAAGGTTGTGCCTCTATCCTTTGGAAGAGTGCCGAGAAAGCGCCTGAAGCAGCCGCGGCAATGGGCATCACCTCGGCACGTTTGAAAGAGCTGGAACTGATTGACCGGGTGGTGCCAGAGCCGCTTGGCGGTGCTCACTGCGATCACAAGGCAACCGCAATGGCGTTGCGCGAAGTCATCGTCGAGCAGCTGGGTCAATTGTCGCCTCTGCTCTACGACGATCTGATCGCGCGTCGCAGTGAAAGATTGCGCCAGTTCGGTGAATATAAGGAATCCTGATCACACAGCCGCGCCGTCTGAACCGGAGCGTGGCTTTTCAACATCAATCCTGGCCGCTGTTGATTGCACCGGAGATGTCCCTGGGTTGTTGATTGGATACAGTGGCGGGCTGGATTCAACCGTATTACTTGTTCTTGCGAAGCAGTTTGCCGATAGGACCGGCGCTGCACTTCGGGCTATCTACATCGATCATCAGCTCCACCCCGACAGCAATCACTGGGCTGAGCACTGCGCGCGCACCTGCCATGCTCTGAATGTCGAGTTCGAAGCGATTCGCGTACAGCTGGGTGACGCATCACGGGCCAACCTCGAAGAGGCGGCGCGCGATGCTCGCTATCGGGTGTTTGCCGATAAATTGCGCAGTGGTGAATGTCTGCTGACAGCGCACCATGCCGATGATCAGGCGGAGACACTGCTGCTGCAATTGCTGCGCGGCGCCGGCGTCAAGGGCATGGCCGCAATGCCCGCTCGTCGGCCGTTTGACGGCGGGCAACATCTGCGACCACTGTTGCAAATCTCTCGCGATGCCTTGCACGACTATGCACTGGCCAAAGGCCTGCAATGGATCGATGATCCATCCAACGACGACCATCGCTTTGATCGAAATCTGGTTCGCCAGCAACTTTTACCTCTGTTGTTGCAGCGATGGCCGAATGCGATAAACAACATTTGTCGCAGTGCCGCACATTGCGCAACCGCCGCCGACCTAATGGTTGATACCGCCAATGCTGATCTGGCCGATTTTGCCGATTACCGGCAATTGCCCGTGCCCCGCTTGCGCGAGCTCGATTCAAAACACCGCAGGAATCTGCTGCGCTGCTGGATAGAGGTGCGCGGTTTTCGTATGCCCAGCACCGCTCAACTGGCGCAAATTGAGGCGTCGCTGGTGACGGCAAGTGATGATCGCATTGGCGATGTGCAATGGGCCGATGGTCAGATGCGTCGCTATGCCGACGGTCTTTATCTGGCTGCTCGCGGCGAGTTGTCGGATGCCCCGTCGTTTGAACATAGCTGGCAAAATTGCGAGCAGGATCTGTATATCCCCGAACTGCAAGTGACACTTAGCCCGAATTGCCTGCCCGCCAACCTGGCACCCGGCAGCGTTCAGGTACACAGTCGGCGTGGTGGAGAGCGCTTCTACCCGCCAGGCAATCGGCAGCGAAAGCAGTTGAAAAAGTGGTTTCAGGAGCAACGAATACCACCCTGGCAACGCAATCGGGTAATCGTGTTTTCCCAGGCCAGTCAGGTGGTCGGCATTCATGGTCCGGTCTGATTGACCGATACCACTCACACCGTCTGACAGTCTGATTTGAAATTGCAGATCGGTAACAAACAGTAATAAACCAACAGCCGCGCAAGCGCGACTGCAGCGCTGTCAAAGCCCGCAGAACGGGCTCAAGACGTTTGTTCGAATGGCCCAGTTCTGATAGTCTGGCGAGCCATCCGGTTGTTCCTTATTCATTCTTCTCTAGAGTCAGTAAATGACGCGATTCATATTCGTGACGGGCGGTGTTGTGTCATCGCTGGGCAAGGGAATTGCCGCGGCGTCGCTGGGGGCGTTGCTGGAATCGCGTGGCATTAGTGTTACGCTTTTAAAGCTCGATCCCTACATCAACGTCGACCCGGGCACCATGAGCCCGTTTCAGCATGGCGAGGTCTTCGTCACTGACGATGGCGCCGAAACAGACCTCGATCTCGGTCATTACGAGCGATTCGTGCGCGTTAAAATGTCGCAGGCCAATACGTTCACTGCCGGCCGAGTCTACGAAAACGTGATTGCGCGTGAGAGGCGTGGCGACTATCTCGGTGCTACGGTGCAGGTAATCCCGCACATCACCGACGAAATAATCCGCCTGATGCGCAAGGGCGCCGGTAACGCCGACGTCGCGCTGGTTGAAATTGGCGGTACCGTCGGCGATATCGAATCGTTGCCTTTTCTGGAGGCGATTCGGCAGATGGGCATCGAAAACGGCATTGGTGGTTCGCTTTTCATCCATCTCACCTTGATTCCCTTCATTCGCACCGCGGGCGAAATGAAAACCAAACCAACCCAGCACTCGGTCAAGGAATTGCGCTCGATCGGTATCCAGCCCGATATCCTGATGTGTCGCTCCGATCGCGTCCTGCCCGCCGGCGAGCGAAAGAAGATCGCGCTGTTCACCAATGTGGTGGAAGAGGCTGTCGTCTCGGCGATTGACGTCGATTGCATCTACCAGATGCCGCGCTTGCTGCACGGCCAGAAGCTCGATGAAATCGTGTTGGCCAAGTTGCAGATGCAGGCGCCTGATGCCGATCTCACCGAGTGGGATCGCGTCGTCGACGGCATTACCCAGCCGGAGCGGGAAGTTATCATCGGTATGGTTGGCAAGTACACCGAGCTGACCGAATCCTACAAATCATTGAACGAGGCGCTGTCTCACGCCGGTATAAAACATCGTACAAAAGTGGTCATCCACTACGTCGATTCGGCTACTTTGCGCGGCGGTGATATGACTCCACTGGAACATGTAGATGCCATACTGGTGCCGGGTGGATTTGGTATTCGCGGTGTTGAAGGCAAGATTCAGGCGGCGCGCCATGCACGCGAAAATAACATTCCCTATCTCGGGATTTGCTTAGGTATGCAGGTCGCGGTGATAGAGTTTGCCCGCGCGATAGCCGGTCTGGAACAGGCCAACAGCACCGAGTTTGCTGAAGATTGCAACGAGCCGGTCATCGCTTTGATTACCGAGTGGCAGAATCGCGATGGCGCACAGCAGCAGCGCGATGAGACTACCGATTTAGGTGGCACCATGCGGCTCGGCGGGCAGGAGTGCAATCTCGCTGAAGGGACTATCTCGCGAGCCTTGTATGGCGGTGAAATGGTCACCGAACGGCATCGCCATCGATACGAATTTAACAACGACTATCGCGATGTGCTCACGCGCCACGGCATGGTGGTGGCAGGTGAATCGAGTGATGCAGAACCATTGGTGGAAATCATCGAATTACCCGATCACCCCTGGTTCATAGGCTGCCAGTTTCATCCCGAGTATCTGTCCACCCCGCGCGATGGCCATCCGCTGTTTACCGGATTCATCGATGCGGCGCTGAAACATGCAGAGAAGTCGGAATCGTGAATCTTTGCGGGCATACGGTCGGGTTGCGCGAGCCATTTTTTCTGATCGCTGGCAATTGTGTGGTCGAATCTGAAGCCACCACGCTGCACACGGCGGAAACACTCGCAACAATTTGCCAGAGGCTCGATATACCGCTGATTTACAAATCTTCGTTCGACAAGGCCAACCGCTCGTCGGGGGATAGCTATCGAGGACCGGGGATCGAGACGGGGTTGAAGTTACTGACCCGGGTACGCGAGCAGTTCGGATTACCGGTCATAACCGACGTGCACGAAGATACGCCGATCGATGAAGTGGCTGACGTTGTCGACGTATTGCAAACACCGGCCTTTTTGTGCCGTCAAACCAACTTTATCACTCGCGTTTGTGCGGCCGGCAAGCCGGTCAATATCAAAAAGGCCCAGTTCATGGCGCCCGAGGATATGCAAAACGTGGTCGACAAGGCCCATGCCGCCGGCAATCGCGACATCTTGCTCTGTGAGCGTGGTGTCAGTTTTGGCTATCGCACGCTGATATCCGACATGCGCGGGCTTGCGATCATGCGTGCAACGGGTTGTCCGGTGGTGTTCGATGCCACCCATTCGGTGCAGCAACCTGGCGGGCAGGGCAGTTCTTCGGGTGGGCAGCGCGAGTTTGTCCCGGTGCTGGCCAGGGCTGCGATCGGCAGCGGGGTGGCCGGGCTGTTCATGGAAACCCACCCGGACCCGGACAACGCTCTGTCCGATGGCCCCAATGCGGTGCCGCTGGCAGCAATGGAAAATCTGTTGCAAACGCTCAAGGCACTCGACGAGATCACCCGCCAGTCGGACTTTCCCGAGGACAAACTGGCCGCCGCCAGAGGCTGAAAAATTCGAGCCTGCACGAATACGCTGCAGATGGCACGAGTTGTGGCACAAAGGGCGGAAATTGAACAAAATTGAGGAAGAAAAAATGACAGCGATCACAGCGATTACGGCGCGTGAAGTCATCGATTCACGTGGCAATCCGACCGTCGAGGCCGACGTACATCTCGAGTCGGGTGTGATGGGGCGTGCCGCGGTGCCATCCGGCGCTTCAACCGGTGCGCGCGAAGCACTTGAGCTGCGCGATGGCGATGCCAGTCGCTATCTTGGCAAAGGCGTGCTCAAGGCCGTTGGCCATGTTAACGGAGAAATTGCCGAACTGCTGAAAGGCCACGACGTCACGGCCCAACAGGAAATTGATCAGGCGATGATCGCCGCCGACGGCACCGAAAACAAAGACCGGCTGGGCGCCAACGCCATGCTGGCAGTCTCTATGGCCTGTGCCCATGCGGCCGCTAATCAGAATGGCCAAATGCTGTATGAGTATCTGGGCGGTGCTGACGCTACTGTTCTGCCAGTGCCTATGATGAATATCATCAATGGCGGTGCGCACGCCGACAACAGCGTCGACCTGCAGGAATTCATGGTCATGCCGGTTGGCGCACCGTCATTTTCAGAAGCGTTGCGCTACGGCGCCGAGATCTTTCACACGCTGAAAAAAGTGCTTGCCTCAAAAGGCTTGAATACCGCAGTAGGCGACGAAGGCGGATTTGCGCCGGATCTGCCGTCTAATGAAGCGGCAATCAGCGTGATTCTTGAAGCCATTGAAATGGCGGGCTACCGTGCCGGTGACGATGTTTTTCTGGCGCTCGATGCGGCGAGCTCCGAATTCTACAAAGACGGCCAGTACGTGCTCGGTTCTGAAAATCGCAGCTTCGACAGCGCCGGATTCAGCGATTACCTCGCCGACTGGGTCGATCGCTACCCGATTATCTCGATCGAAGACGGCATGGATGAAAACGACTGGGATGGCTGGAAGCAACTGACTGACAAAGTCGGCTCCAAAGTGCAGCTGGTTGGCGATGATCTGTTTGTCACCAATCCGGCAATCCTCGCCGAGGGCATAGAAAAATCCATCGCCAATTCAGTGCTGATTAAAGTAAACCAGATCGGCACCCTGACCGAAACATTGCAAACCATCGATATGGCCCACAAAGCCGGCTACACCACTGTCACTTCGCATCGCTCCGGCGAGACCGAAGACACCACCATTGCCGACTTGTCAGTCGCAACCCGGGCCGGGCAGATAAAAACCGGATCAATGTCCCGATCCGATAGAATTGCCAAGTACAATCAGTTGCTCAGAATCGAACAGCATCTGGGTGATCGCGCGGTGTACGCCGGGCGCAATGCATTCCGTCACGGGGCCTGATTGATCG
This sequence comes from uncultured Granulosicoccaceae bacterium, assembly GCA_937920585.1. Lineage (GTDB taxonomy): Bacteria > Pseudomonadota > Gammaproteobacteria > Granulosicoccales > Granulosicoccaceae > CAKZSB01. Next base: position 14,588 of record CAKZSB010000477.1, read on the forward strand.
CCTGTCGGATGCGCTGGCTTCGCGTGAACGGATACAGCGCTTCGATGGCATATAAGTACCCCGGTAATAACGGACAGGTTTTTGAAAAAACTGATTTTCCTGCTCTTGATAATGCTACTGGCGCTGCAATGGCGCTGGTGGTTTGGCGATGGTGGAATCCACGAAGTGCGCCGTTATCAACGCGAGGTAGAGCGCCTTGCCGGTGTGCTCGAAGAGCAGACTGACGTCAATCGTGCGCTTGCCGCCGAGGTGCGTGACCTCAAAGAGGGGCTCGGCGAAATCGAGGCACGCGCGCGTTCGGAACTGGGCATGATTCGCAAGGACGAGTCGTTCTATCAGTTTGTTGGCGATCAGAACGACGTCACTGACAGTGAAACCGGGCAACCGGGCGTGTCGCCAGAGAACCCGGTGCAACCAGCACCGGCTGGAGCGCAATCGGGTGGCTAGTCGTCACGACGGTGCCGGCCCGCCTCCGGTTTATGCCATTGTGCCAGCCGCAGGGCAGGGCTCGCGCATGCAGGAGCAGATTCCCAAACAATATCTGCCGTTGCGCGGTACGCCGGTAATCGAATGGACGCTGCGACGATTGCTGCGGGTTCCGGGCATTCAGGCGATCGTGGTGGTGCTGGCTGATGATGATGACCGCTTCGCAGCCATGCCGGTGCACGGTAACGCGAAAGTGGTACGCGCACAGGGTGGCGCTACGCGGGCCGATTCGGTCCAGGCCGGACTGGCAAAGCTTGCGACCATTGCACCCGAAAATGCGTTAGTGCTGGTTCACGATGCGGCGCGGCCCTGTATTCGGGTGGGCGATGTCGTTCGTTTGATCGAGCAAACTTCTGCATCGCAGGATGGCGGTCTGCTGGCTATCCCGGTGGCCGATACTCTCAAGCGCGGCGATGCTGGCGACAAAGTCGAAGCGACCATTGAACGCAACGGGGTATGGCGCGCAGCGACGCCTCAATTGTTTCGCGCCGCACTGTTAACGCGCGCGTTGGCTGATGTGGCGGCGAGCGGGCAGGTTGCCACCGATGAGGCGTTTGCGATGGAACATGCCGGTTTCCGTCCGCAACTGGTTGCCTGCCATCAGGACAACATAAAGATAACCACCCCCGGTGATCTCGAACTGGCTGGTGTATATCTGGATCTGCAGAAACGAAACCGATGAAAAAACCCAGCGCGATTAAATTTCAGGTGGCGTACTGACACAATGAGAATTGGCCATGGTTACGATGTTCACGCTTTTTGTGAGGGCGACAGCATTCGTCTTTGCGGCGTGACCATCGCGCACAATCGCGGTTTCAAAGCGCACAGCGATGGCGACGTAGCACTCCACGCACTGTGCGATGCACTGCTGGGAGCGGCGGCACTGGGAGATATCGGTCGCCACTTTCCCGATACAGATGCAAAGTATCAGAACATCGACAGCCGGCTTTTACTGCGAGAAGTTAAGCAGTTACTTCATAACGATGGGCTGGTTTGCAACAACGCGGATATTACTATCGTCGCGCAAGCGCCGAAGCTCGCACCGCATACAGGCGCCATGTGCGAGGCGATAGCCTCGGATCTCTCGATCGCGGTCAACCGGGTTAATGTTAAAGCGACGACCAGTGAATGGCTGGGATTTACCGGCCGCGAAGAGGGTATTGCAGCGCACGCGGTCGTCACCCTGGTTTGAGTTGTCGCCGCCGTCGGCGAAAGTGGCGTTTTTCTAACACGCAAAAAAAACCCCGCAACAGCGGGGTTTTTTTCAGGCCTTAACAGCTGGCCCTTTATCCGCCAAACATCGACGTCAGCTTTTCCATCATCGGGCCCACAACCGGCTCCAGTACACCTTTGATGCCGTCGTCGCCCATCAGCTTGTCGGTAACTTCAGTCAGAGCTCCCAGGCCCTCTTTACCGGCACCTGCAATGGCTTCTTTGGCATCATCGCCAGCGCCACCGATCAGGGATCCGAGACCGTCCAGAGATGCGCCAGCCTCAGTCAATGCCGGCAGTGCAGCCTTGGCACTGTCTACGTCAGTGATTCCACCGAGTGTTTCAGTCGCCGAGCTGAAAAAGCCACTGACCTGTCCTGCGATGTCGCCACCAGCACCGGCCACCGCCTGTGTCGCAGTCGTCGCCGCGGAGTCAACAGCATCGGCCTTGCCGGCAACAAACTTCTGGTACAGATACCAGGCAGCGATGGCCAGCAGTAGCAGCAGCAGTATTTTCCAGAACATGCTGCCGCTTTTGTTTTCCGGCTTGTGCTCTGGTGGTCGGGCGCCAGGCACGGATTCGCGAGCACCGGCTCGTCCGCGGCCCGCGGTGGCGTCATCGACAGCGCCGCCAACCACGTTGCCGGCCTTGTCTACACCGCGCTCGGCCCGGCTCGCAGCACCGGCAGCAACAGCGCCAGCGGCGGCGACTGCACCAGCGGCAGCACCGGCTACGGCGCGTCCTGTTGATCCAGCGGCGTCGCCGGCTGCACCAACGCCACGGCCAGCAGCATCTGCAGCACCGGAAACGCCTCGGCCAACGGCTCCTGCAGCGTCGCCAGCGGCATCGACTGCGCCGCCAACTGCCCCGGATACACCTCGACCCGCAGCACCGGCGGCACCAGATACACCGCGGCCAACTGCGCCGGCTGCATCACCCGCGGCATCGACAGCGCCGCCCGCCAGATTTGAAGCCCCGCGACCTGCAGCACCAGCGGCATCGCCAACCGCACCAGCGGCACCGGACACACCGCGGCCAACCGCACCGGCAGCATTACCCGCGGCATCGGCAGCGCCACCGGCCAGATTTGAAGCCCCGCGACCTGCCGCACCAGCGGCATCGCCAACCGCACCAGCGGCACCGGATACACCGCGTCCGACTGCGCCGGCAGCATCACCTG
>CAKZSB010000478.1 GCA_937920585.1 uncultured Granulosicoccaceae bacterium
TGTGCTGGATGGGCAGGAGTTGGCGGTAACGCCGTTTGAATTGTCGGATTATTATTAGTGGGATTGGTTAGGGGCGGCCTGACCCGTTTTTTGCGCTCAATTTTCTAACATCTGATTTCCGGAGCAAGTCCGGAATGACGGGTTTTAGGCATGATGGGGTTTTCAGGTTCATCTGAGACCTGTCCGTCGTGCGTTACAAACCTAACGACCGCTATCAATACGTCATGCCGTGCATCCATTATGCCGGACTTTATCCGGTGCACAGTCACCAGCTGTTCGCGTGCTACGGGCATCAACTCGACGAGTTAAGTGCCTGGGATAGACGCCTCGCTGACGCGTCGGGCTTCCAGGTGGTGCGGTAACCCGACGCGTGAGCGAGGACGACGTATCACGTTGGTAGTAGTACTAGTTGCTGGCTATAAATATCGTGCCACGGTGATTCGAACATCTGGTTTCCGGAGCAAGTCCGGAATGACGGGTTTGGGGCATGATGGGGGTTTCAGTGATACCTCAATCCTTGCCAGCTTTACAGGACTAATGTCCGCCACCACCTCTTCATTCCGTGCTTGCCATGGTAAAACACCAGAACCCTACCTCGAAATCGGAATTCTCCAGGGCTCGCGACCATGTACGCCATCATCGGCGGAAAAGTAGATAGCATCGCCACTATGGTAAAAATCCAGCGGGTTGCTGTCGCCGATCCCCGGATTGATATCCGCTAGTTGTCGGGTGCCTTCTGGTGTGCCGTCTGTAAACCATAATTCGCGGCCGGTGTTGTTGTCGAGGTTAACGAAGATCAAGCCATCCGGAGTGTTCAGGTATCTGAAAAAATAACTCTCATCCTGAGTTGGATGATCATGTATTACAGCGAACCAGCTGTCATCAGACAATTCAACCAACTGCCCGCTTTGCAGATCGTAGGACCAGAGTTTTAATTGATAAGATCGCTCGGGCCACTCACCAATCTGAATGGTGCCCGAAACATAGATTTGGCCATCAAGCCCGACGATGGTTCTGATGTCTGTAACGTTGGGGTCAGCAATAGAAAACAGTCTATCGTTCCGCTGATCTGCGTAGCGCCAAATCGACGTCTCGCGCGAGCCTGTTGAAAAATCAGTTGTACGGTAAACAAGCCCTGCGCTTTCGGTATCATCGAGCGCGACACAATCAGCGTTCGCGCTGGAATTCGAAATGGCAAGCGCACCGTTGGAGATAATTTCAAACGACGTTACGTCCCCATAGTTGCCGCTTGCAACCAGTACAGTCCCCCCCTCTACTAAAATGCCCAGACCAAGTACTGTCTGTCCGTCTACCAGCAGTGTTTGGCGGTGGGAGTAGATGTTGTCATCGGGCTTTAAGCTGAACGTTTTTTCCCACTCGTCTGTATCGAGGTTGTAGGTCCAGATCTGATGCCGATTTTCAGCCACTCTTATATTGAAAGTCGCGTGCCGCGCTGGCGAGCACGAAATCTGATTGATAGCCGTGTAAGTTTCGCGATCGCGTTCAAAAAGCGTGCGACGATCATCGGTGGACAGTGTGTCGGCAACCGAAAGCCCATCGTCATTTATATAGAATATTTTGTCGCCTGCGAAAACCAATTGCTCATCAATGAGGCCGGTTTCCACCACGCCGGTGTTGGCACCCGTGCCATCTGTCTTCCAGAGCTGATCCGGGCCCAGTCCGAAATTCTCGTAGTGCAGGACGAACTGCTGCTCGCCATTTGCGGTTGGTGAGGCAAGCCAGACTGGATCGAAAACCTGCATTATCGAGCCGTTGTAGCCTGCGCAGGCGTTGTTGGGCTCGACCGCAAAATCGCCCAGCGTCATTATTGTCTTGTTCATCGCCACGTCGCCTGATTCAGGGTCTGTGGCAACGAGATTGAACGCAACGCTTTTGTCTTCGTCGTTCAGCCAACCCCAGTGCGGTGCGCATCTGGCAAAATGTGGATCGGTGTTGGTCGTCCAGAAGTACAAGGTATCGCCAACGCGCTGAAAATTGGCCGGATAGCTGCTGCCGTCGCCCGGCACCAGATCGACCATCAGGCTGGCTGTACCGAGGCTCGCCTGTGATGGAGTACCTGACGACTGCTCGTTGTCTGAGCCTTCTGCCTCGGGAGTCGCCTGCCCTGATTCAGAATCCGAACCTGCTGTCTGGTCGGTTCCATTCTGATCAGCAGGATCAGTGTCCGCCGTGTCTTCCTCGCCAGCAGGATCCTGCGCGGTGGTTTCGCCCGGATCTGAATCGACGGGGTCTGAATCGACGGCGTCGGGTTCGACCGGGACCGGGTCGGCGACAACGACTTCAACGGCATCCTGCTCGATGCTGCCAGTCACTGTGTCATCGCTCGATGGCGATTCCACCTCCGCCGTGTCCTGAGTGCCCGCCGGCGCTGTAGCGTCGTTACCGGAACCACAGGCGGACACCAGTCCAGCGACTAACAACACGGTACCCAAGGTATAGACTTTTGCACTCATTGCATTCTCTCCAACTACCCGGCGGGCGGAAATCACTCCGGCACGCAAGGCCAAATTTCCAGACGTACTGACAGGATAACACTCAACTACTGCGATTCGTCCTCGTTTTCACGCGCGATGTGACTGGTTTGTGTTCGATAGATCTCTCGCAAGCCCTCTTTCCTGCAACAGACACGTTAGCAGGCGGGGGGCCATGGCCGGCTGGCGTGACGATAGTGGCGGCCCTGTTGGCCCTGGTGTTGTTGCCGCCGTTTTTTCACTATCAATAATAAAAAAGTATCAGCTTGCAGCGCGCTCGACAGTGCAGGATGCGATGCTAAGGCGTCAACGACGGTGTTTCACCGGGTGGACTGCGAGTCCGGATGATAGTCAACCTCACCACGTTATCACGCCGACTCACGGGAAACCCGAAGCCGCAGGGAGGACAAAAACCTCATCACTCTGACACCTCTTTACGGCCCCGCCGCTTCGCAAGCTTCCCCGCCAGGTTCAGCCCCACACCCGGTCGTGACCACGGACACACGGCAATACATATTGCACAACCCGATGTGTCGGCAAAGAACGGTATGCACTTGTCAAAATCGACAAACCACTTCTCTGCCCCGCGTACCATCTGTTTTTTCGGGCCAATGGCATAAGGTGGACAGGCGTCTTCACACACTTTGCAGTTTGTGCAGAAGTCATCGACGCCAAAGCTACGCTTTGGCGTGTGGGCAAACGGCGCGTCGGTCAATACCGCGCCCAGCCGAAACGCGGAGCCGAATTCGGGATTGATCAGCGAGCCGTGTTTGCCAAGTTCTCCGAATCCACATTCGATAGCCGGTGGTATCAGCAGTATCTCGCCGACCATCGGGCCGGTTACCGGTGCTGCATCCCAGCCTTGTTCGCGCAACCATCCGGCAACGCGTTTTGCAGCAGCGGCCGCACGGCAGTACTGACGCGTTACTTCGATACCGCCACGGGTTTCCGGCACGTGTTTGAGCTCGTCGTACTGGTGCTGAACTGCGAGCATAACCACCGTGCCAAATTCAGTTTCCAGGTGATCGAACACCCATTCGGGCTGCAGTGCTGTCACACCGGTCATTTCGCAGTCACCGTTGGCGACAAACTGATCCAGCGCGTCGGTCCATTCCTGCGGGCTGCGTGAGATTGGTTTTTGCGCAAGATCGGGCAGCGGCGCGTCGAGAATGTCGCGTCGTTTGGCGCGCAGGTCCATCAGTTCAGGATCGGGTTTCTCGCGCTGATAAAACCACTTCTGTGCCTTGCCGAATGGCGCGACATCCATATCGGGTGCCCACCAGACCATCGTTGGGCGACGCGCTTTCGTCTCTCCCAAACCATTCACTTCGCAACCTTTCTTCTCAGGGAGCAGTGACAGAAATTCCGGGTCCGGGGTGTACGGTCGGTAGTTGTTTTGCCTGGCCATGCCAACGGTTTTAAACGATTTGCCGACAAAACTCCACTGCATCGATGTACCGTGTACTGTCAGATTGCCGCAATCGCCTGCGGCAACGCCGCCAGAAATGCATCGGTATCCTCAGCGGTACCGGTTGATACGCGAATGCACGAACCCGCCGATTCAAAGCCAAACGTGGCAATTCGCACGCCTCGTTCGCGCATCTCGGCAACTACCCTGCCCGCCGGTTTACCGACATCCACACCGACAAAATTAGTCACAGACGGCATCGGCGAAAAACCCTGTTGCTGCAAGCCACGGCTGATTCGTTCGCGCTCGACGGCATTGGTCGAGAGGATCATATTGGTGTAATCGGTATCGTCGAGCGCGGCGAGCACGGCAGCTTCTGCAACACCGGTGAGGTTAAAGGTGCTGGTCACCAGCCGCAGTGCGTTGGCGATTTCCTCGCTGCTGCAAACCGCATAGCCCAGGCGCAGGCCGGCCAGTGCATAGGCTTTGGAAAAAGTTCGCGTGACGACCCACGGCCCTTTGCGATTTTTAAGTATCTCTACCGCATCGGCACCGCCTGCATGTGCGGCGAATTCGAAATAGGCTTCATCGATGAACAGCAGCACGTTGTCCGGAGTCTGTTCTGCCAGGCGAACCAGTTCTGCCTGTGAGAGCATCATGCCGGTGGGGTTGTTTGGCGTTAGCACCACCAGCAGACGCGTGTTTTTGCTTATCGCTGCCAGCAGCGGCTCGATGTCGATCCCGCCATCCGGGCGATTGGGCACGCTGACATGATTAGCGGCCACCACATTGAATACACCGGAGAAACGCCGCCAGATGAGCTCAGGTGACAGCAGTTCATCTCCGGGGGCGACCGAGATTTCGGCGATTGACGTCAGCAACTGGGTACTGCCGCCGCCATAGCACAGCTGTTCGGCCGGAATATCGAGTCGTTTCGAGAGCACCTCGGTCAGTGCCGGACAGGTACCATCGGGATAGCGATTCAGGCCGCTGGCGGCCGCGGTAATGGCAGCGATTACTTTGGGCGATGGCGGGAACGGGCATTCGTTCAAATCCATCCGTGCAATCGGCTGCCCGACCTCATGGGCCGGAATGTGGGTAGGGTTCCAGAACGGCTGGGCTCTGAAGTTGGGTCGCAACGGATTGGCGGATGTATCGTTCATGGGGTTCTCGAAGACGGTAGCGCCGGTCCGGCCGGTAGCACTTACCGAATTAAAATTCTAATTGAAAATATGAGCTTCGCGTCAGCCGGATAAACTCGCTCACGCGCACGACTGGAAAAAGCAATGACTCAACCCGACGAATTCGGCTTTGGCACACAGATACGCAAATCGCCCTACTTCGATGCCACGGTGCGCTGGGGCGCCAGGGCGTTCTCGGTCTACAACCACATGTACATACCGCGTGACTTTGGCGATCCGGAAGAAAACTTCTGGAACCTGGTGAACGCTGCCATTCTGTGCGATGTGGCAGTTGAGCGCCAGGTTGAAATCACCGGCCCCGACGCCGCTGCGTTTACCCAGTTACTGACGCCGCGTGA
>CAKZSB010000479.1 GCA_937920585.1 uncultured Granulosicoccaceae bacterium
ACATAGGTTAATGGATTGATGCTGTCGGGCGGCGGCTGACCAATCTGCACCACCTTGCCGGACACAGGCCGTTCAAGCCCGCCGATAAAACGCAATAACGTCGATTTACCACAACCGGACGGACCGACAATACATACGATCTGTCCGGCTGTAATCTCAAGTGAAATATCACTTAACACAGCCACGCCACCGTAGGCGTGACTTATCGATTCAAGGTGAAGATTCAAAAGTTGCCTTGTCGGTGTTCAGTGCCCCGAGAAATTTCGGGGCACTCTGGCACTAAATCGATTTGACGTAGCTGCTGTCGACCAGCGTATCGAAGGTGACGCTGTCTTTTACAAGCTTTTCCGCTTTGAACCAGTCGAGCTGATCTTTGATCGACGCCGCATTCATCGCCGCACCGGCATTGATGCGCATCGCACCGTTGATAATACTGGTACGTGCTTTTTCGTAGGGGCGGTCCGCGTAGACGTATTTGTGGATCAGCTTAACCATCTCCTCCGCTGCGTCATCACCAGCTGTTTTATCGACCAGTGCAGCGTTGAAGTCGTCCGCACCTTTGGCGAAAGCCTGCAGGAACGCTTCAGTTTTCGCACGTTCGTTTGCCGCATTGGCTGCCGAGGTAAACACAGTAGTTACCTGATATTTAGGGATATAGTTTGCGACGTCGCCAATAATATGCACCGCACCCGACTTCGCCAGCGGTTTGGCTATATGGGGCACGATAGACCAGGCATCGACCTGCCCCGATTTCATCGCGCCAATAATCGCGCCTACTTTTTGCAGCGGTTTGAAAGATACCTCTACACCCTCTGCCGCTGCGATCTTTGAACCCATATAGTGGAACGATGAGCCAGACTGGGTAACAGCGTATTTCTTACCGGCCAGTTGCGCGGGGCTGGTGAGCCCTGCCTGAAACGCTGCATCGGAGGCGAGAATCTTCTGTCCGTCGATACCCTTTTCTTCCGAGAGCGCACCACCGATCACCTTGGTGGCACCTTTTTCTGCGAGCGAAATCAAGCCACCCGAGATAGCAGTGACCGCATAATCGGCGTCGCCGGAAGCAATTGCTACCGCCATAGGCTGGGCCGCCTGAAAGAATTTGAATTCGACATCGAGCCCGGCATCGGCAAAGTAGCCGCGTTCAAAAGCGACGAAGCTCGCCGCATGACTGGTAAAGCGCAAGGCACCCACAGTGACTTTGGAACTGGCGTAGGCCGGTGCACCGATAACAGGCAGCACGGCGGTGGCGCCCATCATTTTCAACAATTGACGACGATCAAGATTTTTCATTGGATTCCTCAGCGGTTGATAAAACGGTTGTGATACGGGGCGGTAAATCACATTGGATCTCTGCGCTCAATGCCGCCAGCGCCCCGGGCGTATCGTGCGCCAGCACTGCATCGTGCAATTGCTGCTGGCAGGCCTCCAGCGCGGTAAAATCGATGTTTGCCTCGCGCAGATTCGCAAGCCTGAATCGACGCGACTGATCATAAAGTGTTTGCTGCATCGTGATCAGCCGGCTCGAATCGCAGGCGATCATGAGGGCGTGGTGAAATTCTCGACCGGCATTGTCCCAGGCCAGTGCCTGCTCCTCTGCAGCCTCCTGCACACTGGCCTGCACGCGCCGCAACGCGTGATGCGCCGCGATTACGCGTCCCTCCCATTCCAGCGATGCATTGGCCATTGACCAGCGCAGCCCGAGACACTCGATCTCGACCCTGAGCCGGGTGACATCGACCAGATCCTGCTCGGTGGCAGACGAGACTCGAAAGCCTCGCTGTGCCGTTGCCTCGACCAGGCCTTCGGCCGAGAGCAATGTCAACGCCTCACGCACCGAGTGTCCGGAACCGCCGTAGCGCGTCCGCAACGATTCGATTTTGAGTTTCTGGTCCGGCGGCAACTGGCCGAACGCGATATCCCGGCGCAAGGCGCTGGCGATCAGCCCGACCACGGTGGCGTTTTCGTCTTGTGGTTTACCGAATATCACGTTGCGATGGCTTTATTGAGCAAAACAGAAAATATTGAAGATTTTCGAGAATACACCCTATTACGGATGCCCGCTCAACACAAGCCATTTTTTCGCCGCTATCGCAGCCCCCGCTACAGGACCGGCACGCCGAGCTAGTCAATCGGGCGAATGCACTCGTCGCCTTCGTTGCTCGACTTGTTAACGTAGTTGCCAACCTGAGTGAACACCAGCGCATCTTCACCGGCCGGTTGCATCAATTCGTCGAGTGACTCGCGGTCGTTATCCTGAATCCATGCCATCGCTGCGTTGTGTGAGCCGAGGATCACCGGCATGCGATCATGTACTTTGCTCATCGCCTCATTGGCGCGCGTGGTAATGATTGAGACTTCGAAAGACTCATCGTCATTCCTGGGTTTGCGATAGATACCGGCAAAGAACATTGCGTCGGCGTTGGCAGGTGTTATGTGATACGCCGCCACCAGCTTTTTGTTCTCGCGTTTCCATTCATAAAAACCGTTGACCGGAATCAACACGCGTTGCTCCGGAATCAGGTAGCGCCACAGATAGGATGACCAGACCTTATCATCGCGAGAATTGGTAACGCGCCGGGTAATCGGCTGGCCCTTTTTGCCCTTAATCGTCATGCTGACGCCCCAGCTCATGGTGGTGAGCACTGGCTCGTCATCCATCATCACCACATCGAGCGTTTGCGTTGGCGCCACATTGAACCGCGCCTCGGTGCCCGGTGCTGCTGTGATACCCAGAATCTGCAGCAGTGATTGCACGCCCTCGTGATCCGAGATATTCATTCGACCACACATTGCTGCCACCCTCTTTGCCGTGAGACGGCCAGCATTATACATCGCGGCACGGGCACACGAATAATTCAACCGGGTAGCAAATGACCGCATCAGTTACAGACGGTCAGCGAGCGCACTGTTAACGTGGACAACCCGAACAACACCAGGGCTTCGGACGCAAAGCGATATACAAGGCCCGTGAGTTCTCGGGCTCTGCAGATTCCAGCAAGCAGGTTATAGTCGGCTGACTAAATCAACACAGACCAACTTCATCACAATTTGAACTTCCCTCATCCAGAGTCCATACCAGGGAGCCAAATTGCGGGATACCGTTAAGATGATACTCCCTGGAATTGACGTCGGTCGATCCAACACCGACGATCGTGACTGACGACGGGTTGATATAAACTACATCCAGATTGCTGAGTTCGGACTTTGTGAGCGCTGTAGTACTGGCCCCGCTCACACCCGCATCAGAAGTACTACCATTGCCGGTCGTGGCATCATCACAAATTGTCAGATTGTTGGTTGTCATGTAACACAGATCGACGGCATGCTTAACTTCGGCTACGGTCTGGATTACTTCCGAGAACTTCACTTTCTGAACATACTTACCGTAGGAAGGTACGGCTACCGATGCCAGAATGCCAATGATTGCAATAACAATCATCAGCTCGATCAGGGTAAAACCGTACTGACAGTTCTTCCGGGTGCGAGTCATTCTTCAAATCCTTTTGGTTTTCCAACTAATCTGTTGGCGTTTTCGTTTCCGGTGTACTGTAACGTTAAAAATATATGAATGAGATTTCGTCAGTTGGTGGGTACAAAAACCAATTTGATCAATTGCCTCTTTCGTATAGTTTGAATGTTTGAGTGCACCAGCACTATTTGACAGTTATTTTCTTTATCGGCTATCCACCTGCTCGTTTTAAAACTGCCGTGTTCGAAATGCGCAGTAACGCAGATATCCCTTGCTCCATCGAAGTTGGCCAGCCTTATTCAACCGATACCCGGGCGTCAATCCAGCACCCTGCAAATTGATGAACTTTCGCTCTGCCGGCCTGGTATTGGGACGCACTGCCACCTGGATCCCCGATTGTGTCTATCGGTGGCGGTGGTATCCTGTCACCCGCGAGAGCCTGTTTTGCTAAATGTGTTTTGCCTCTAAAATTCAGGAACTACTTTGGAATTTGACCTGCTTGTGATTGGCGCCGGTTCAGCTGGCTGTGCAGTAGCAGCCGGACTTGCCCACGCTGACATCGGTAGCGTATGTGTTTTGGAGGCAGGCCCGAGTGACGCTGTACCGCAAGTGAAAATCCCTTTTGGCCTGTTGTATACCATGGGCAGTAAACGCGACTGGCGATTTACGAGCACACCTCAGGGCAATGCAGAGAACCGAACAATCAGTGTCAATCGGGGGCACATGATCGGCGGATCGAGCTCGATCAATTCGATGGTCTGGTTTCGAGGCCGCAACGACGATTTCGACAACTGGGCGTTGCCTGGCTGGAGCGCACTGGAAGTCGAGCGAGAATTTCGCGAGATTGAAACACTGATACAACCCCGGCGCCTGCCCGATCCACACCCGCTATCCGAGGCATTCGGCAAAACGTTCAGATCAAACAGCCTCGCTCCGCCTACGCCAGAGCGCGAGAGCGCTGGTGTGTTTGAAACCAATATAAGAAATGGCCGGCGCTGGTCCGCGGCAGACGCATTCCTGCGACCGTCCCTTGCAAGCGGCAGATTGACGGTGCTCAGCGGTGCCAGCGTCGATCGAATAGTGATTCAGTCAGGGCGTGCCCGGCAGGTAGAGCTCATAGACGGTCGCACGATCAAGGCAAGGGCCGGCATTGTACTAAGCGCAGGTTCGATAGGTTCACCCGCGATACTGATGCGTTCAGGAATTGGCGACGGCGCGCAGTTATCCGGACTTGGCATCCCGATCGAGATCGATGCGCCCGGGGTGGGTCGCAATCTGCATGATCACCCGGCCATTGGCCTGCACTACCAGGGAAAAAACACCGGCTATGGTCTGGTACCCGGCCAACTGCTGCAATGGGCATTCTCACCGCTACAATGGCTGCTGAAACGAAACGGCAGGATGAGCTCCAATTTTGTAGAGGCCGGCGCCTTTTTCCGAGCCGCGTCGGTCACCGCGCTCAATGATGATAAACCCGATTGCCAGATTCACTTTATGCCCTACATGATGGGCTATAAAGGCAGACAAATCACCCTGGCCTCTGGGTACTATGCCGATGTATGTATCTGCAGGCCCGTCTCTCGCGGCAATCTCACGATCAATACCAAAGACCCTCGCACGTCGCCGATTATAAATTTGGGGTTACTCAGTGATGAGCGCGATGTCGACGTTCTACTGGCAGGTTTCAAAAAAATGCGCAAGCTACTGGCTAAAGCGCCGTTCGAGCACTTGCGTGCCGAGGAGGTCTACCCTGGCGCTGACGCCACAACGGACGAAGAAATCATCCGACACATTCGAAACCGGGTGGCCACCGCTTATCACCCCGTTGGCACACTGGCAATGGGCACGCAGGATCAGCCAGTGAGCAGTGAATTGCAATTGAAAGGATCTGAGAATTTGTGGGTTGCAGACGCATCAATAATGCCGAGCATCACCTCGGCCAATACCAATGCGCCAAGCATGATGATTGGCCACAAGGCAGCTAAACTGATCATCCGGAAATTGAAAAAAAGTTAAACCGCAAACAGCTGGCCTGACACGCCTTACAATGCCCTGGCTGTTGGCCAGTTGATCAGCACTACTCCCGCTATCGCCGCGGCCAGACCAACTGAAACGGATAAGGTTAATGTCTCGCCTAGTAGCACCATGCCCAACCCCACACCTACCCCTGCACGCAAATAGGCCTGGCTGGCAACCCCCATCGAGCCGAGCGTTTGTATGAGACGAAAGTAAATAAGCAATGCTATACCTGTGCAAAAAATCGACAGTACCAGAGTTGCCGCTATCGCTTTGAACGATGGACCAAGCAGCCATGGCTGCTCTACCACCAGCGCTGCCGGTACCAGTACAATCGATGCCAGTACCATGGTTGCGGTGGCCGTGGTAAGTGCACCAAGTGAACCGAAGTGCTTGCCATAGATCGCTGCACCGGCGTACAAGGCCGCGCCGGCCAGACAAGCCAGCTGCCCGGCCACCTGTGACCCCAATCCCGACAATCCCTCAAGCCCGACTATCAAAACTACTCCCGATATACCCAGCAAGGCGCCCACGATTTTTCGGGCGGGTATGGCTTCGTGTCTGGTGACGAGTATTGTAAAAACAAAGACGAATATCGGTGAAGTGGAGTTCAGCACGCTGGCCAGTCCGGCATCCACAAACTGCTGCCCCCAGGCAAGCAATGTCCACGCACCGATACTATTCAGGAACGCCTGTATCAATAACCTGCGCCACGTTACCGCCCGGCGCGGAAATCGGGCTTTTCGGCCCCTCATAACCAAAAGGAGAAACAGCGCCGCCCCTGTCACTCGGGCTGCCATTAACGTGACTGGCGAAATCTCGGTGACAGCGACTTTGATCAATAGGTACGACGACCCCCACAGCAGTGCCAGAAGCAGCAGCAGTCCGTACTCAGAGACCGGAATTTTCGATCGAGCTGGAATCAAGCGTCTACGCTCACGGTATAGTGCCAATGGGTCTCAAAGAGCGAAAATCGGCAACATTTAGCATCTAGCTGGCAGGAATCGTGTCGCTGGCATCATAAGTGTTGAATTCACGGGAAGTACTGATGTTAGCAAGATTGAAGTTGCTGCTGCCCGCCATTCTAGCTGTCCTTTCCGGCTGCGATGGCGCAAGCCCCCTGTCCCTGGTTGAAAGTACCGATCCCGTTCGCATCGAGAATGAACAAGAGACAGACCTGCGCACTACAACAGACACACCGACGAGTGGCGACAACCTGACCGGACCGGAGTCGGAGCAGACTGAGCCCGACAACATAGATAGTACGTCGATCTACGGTCGCGGTTGTGACTATATTGCCTCTGAAACCGGTGCGACCAGTGCGAGCCTGCAAACCAGTATCAATGGCAGCGATGAAGTGCAAACCTCTGACCTGGCAATACGTATTCAGGCGAGCATAAATGACGGCGCTGACGCTTCTGTAGGTATGCGCCTTGGCCTGGAGATTTATGACAGGCTCAACTACGAGCCCTATTCGGGCAATGGCTCCGTGAGTGTTCGAACCCTTCCGATTGAACTGACAGGTGGAGATCAACTCGTGGTCATTGCCGGAGATAAAAGGCATGTACTGGAAGACAAGCCTATTTCCAACGGTCGGGCCCTGTATGAGGGTTATGGCAACTATTTCACCAATATAGAAGGGCTGCAGGCCGGTGACTGTGTCCGAGTGGCGATCGAACGCAGCAATGGGCAAATTCAGGCACTCGATACCATACTGAACATCCCTTCAATACCTGCAATGCTGTCTCCGACCGAGAACGCTGTGTATGCATTGGACGATGAGGTAACCATTGAATGGGCTGACGCAGGAGATGACGGAGAAGTCACTGCCGCAGGTCCACTGGAATACCTGAGCACCGGGTTGCACTGTATCGACGAAACCGGCGAGTTGGCCGAACTGGCTATTGACCACGAGCCGTTTGAGTTGTCCGGCAGCACGGCAACATCACACACTGCAACGGTCGCAGAACTTGCCGCACCACTATTTCGCGAGCACTACGGCGCTATTGCACCGCTGAATTTATCAGGGTGCGAGCTGGTATTCGGGTTTGTCCCCGATATCAGTTCAACCGTTGAAATCAACCACGACCCGGCTTTGTACAACAGCATTAAGATCGACTATTACTACAGACCCGGACTGCGTGGCGATGTATTCGAGCGCACCATTATTATCCAGTGATGCGATTTGTCACGTTGGCAATCGCTCGCCACTATCTACATCAAACAAATGGCAAACATCGGCTGTAACCAAGGCACTTACCGAATCGCCAATGTTGGCGGAATAGTCTTTGTCTGCCTTGATTGCGACGATGGCACCGCCGGCGCGCATGGTTACCATTGAGGCCTCACCAAGCAGTTCCATCGAGTAAACCGGCGCACTGATTTGCGCCTGTTGTTGGCTGAGGCTGGCATCCTCGGCGCGAAAGCCAAGTATCACCGGACCGGAGTGGCTGCGCGACAAGCCGTCGATCTGTACTTTGTCGGCCTTGAAGATACCGTCCTGCAATTCACCCTGCAGCAAATTCATTGCCGGCGTACCCATAAAACCGGCGACAAACGTATTGGCAGGGTTATCATAAATTTCGCGTGGTGTCCCGACTTGCTGAATCAGCCCCTGATTCATCACAACAACACGATCGGCCAGTGTCATTGCCTCAATTTGATCGTGAGTGACGTAAATCATGGTGGTCTGCAATTCGTGCTGCAGATTTTTGATTTGCGCACGGGTGGATACACGCAACTTGGCATCGAGGTTCGACAGCGGCTCATCCATCAGAAATACAGTCGGCTCGCGAACGATAGCGCGAGCAAGCGCCACCCGTTGTCTTTGCCCGCCGGACAAGGCAGCCGGACGTCGGTGGATGAAGTCGCCCAGCTCAACCATATCAACCGCACGCTGTACACGTTCATCATGGGTGGCGGGATCGACTTTGCGAATCTTCAGTGGAAAGCGAATGTTCTCCCACACGCTCATGTTGGGGTACAGGCCGTACGACTGAAAAACCATCGCAACATCGCGGTCTTTCGGCTCGAGCTTGTTTACCTGCCGATCACCAATGTAGATCTCCCCTTCGGTGACGTCCTCAAGGCCGGCAACCATTCGCATGGTCGTGGTTTTACCACAACCCGAGGGACCGAGTAACACGAGAAATTCCCGATCGGCGATATCGAGATTGAAGTCTTTTACACCAACAAACGAACCCCAGCGCTTGTTGACATTTCTAAGTGAGATTCCGGCCATTAGTCTTATCCTTTCACCGCACCGGCCGTCAGCCCGCTGACAATCTGACGCTGAAAGAAAATCACCAGTACAAAAATTGGCGCCGTTACCGAGACCACCGAAGCGACCGCGAACATCACATTACCTTTAGTTTGCGTAGTGCCGAGGAAACTGGCAATTTTTGGCACCATTGTCTGATTTTCCTTGGAAAGAATCATGGCTGTTACGGCGAAATCGTTGTAGGCGAGCAACAGGGAAAACAATCCCGTGGTGATAACCCCCGGCCACATGACAGGAATAATCACATGGCGAAAGGCCTGAAAGTGCGTGCAGCCATCAACCATTGCGCTTTCATCGAGATCTTTGGGAATATTGCGGAAGAACGACGTTAGCATCCACAGCGTAAATGGTTGATTGATTGCCACCAGTACGATGATCGCGGTTGGCAGGTGACCCCACAGATTCCATTCATAAAACGGTAACAAATAGCCCGACACCAGTGTGATCGGTGGCATGGCGCGAAAGATCAGCGCGATGATCAACAGCCAGAATGAGTAGTTATACGATGACCGGGAGAGCGCATAGCCACCGAGCGTACCCAGTGTCAGCGATATCGTGACGACAAAAAACACCACGATGAACGTGTTCAGTGCCGCCCGCCAGAACTCTTCCTGAATCCATGCACCGTGATAGCCATCGCCGGTAAAAGCACCACCGGTTTCAAGTTGAGTCAGGTGGCCAAACAGCGCCCAGGTCCAGTCGGCTTTGGAGAAAAAATCACCCTCTACCTTGAATGACCCCCAGAAGGTCCAGAAAAAAGGAAACGCCGCAATTACCAGCCACAGCAACAGGAATGACCAGGCTGTCAATTTGAGCAACGGGGACTGACGTATCGCGCTACTCATTCGCTATCGCCTCGCAAAGTCGCGCCAGGTACGAACCAGTACCGGTGTTAACAGTATCGCGACGCCGGCGATCGTCAGAACCGATGTCGCCGCCGCCGAAGACAACAGCCGGGTCTCGCCACCCAGATCGTCGTAGATGAAATAGGACAACGACGTAGCATGTGCCGACGCGTTAAAACTCACTATGGGTTCGAATACCCTGAAGTTATCCATCAGTTGCATCAAGGTGATGAAGGTTGTTAGCGGAATCAAATGAGGCACGATGACATAACGTATCTGCTCCCAGCGACTCGCGCCGTCAATCATCGCCGACTCCAGCGTATCCTTCGGCACAGTTTGCAGGCCAGCGTAATAGACGACAAATGCAAAGGGTGCCGAGTGCCAGACACCGTAGACAATCAGCATGACCCAGGTCAGTGGTGTCGATGCCTTCATGGAGAGGTTGGGATCACCCACCGCGGTTTGAAGAAGCGCACCGACAATGCCCCGCGCATCGACCATCCAGAACAAAATCAAAGAGCCAATCAACGGATTGATGATCATCGGTAACAGCGAAAGAAATATTGTTGGTCCACGCAACATTTGCGGAATGCTGTTAACAGCCACCGCGATGGTAAAACCGAGCACAAGCACCAATGGCGTGACGACAAAGGTGAACGTGAGAGTAAAGGCCAGCGCCCGGTAAAAAGGCAGATTGAGGATATCGCCGAGAAACTCGCCCAAACCGGCCGAAGATTCCCACGCCACCGCGATTTCGTTTGAGGCAAGATGGTTGCGATTGGTGTAGATGTCGGCACCGACAAATCGCCCCAGCGGTTCTGCTTCACGCAGTTCGCGCGTGGCATCCTGGTCGATCATCGTTGATTTCTTGCAGCCAAAAACACCACAGCTTTCTACTTCAACGATGACTTGTTTGTGCGGCGCATACATCGACTGCGTTATCACCGATACGATCGGCAACGCGATAAACAGCAGCATCGCCAGCGATGTCGGCAGTACAAACCAGAAAAAGGTTTTATGTTTCATTCAGGTGGCTGCTAACGAAAAAACCTCCGACAGCAAGACCGACCAGGGCCCTGCCGCCAGAGGTTTCAAAAAAGGACTAACCCTGTGCTACTAGTTCAGGAAACCTTTTTCGGTAGCCGCTGCAACATAGGCTGCCTCGACATCGGCGAGTGTTTTCGCAGCATCTTCCTTACCGTTCATGAAATCGGCCAACTCGTTGCCCAGCGCAGTGTGCATCAAGCCGTGGTAAGGCAGCATTGGATAGGCCGTTGCTCCGGATTCGATTGAAGCAAAAACGCCCTGATTCACAGCCGCCGGCTTGTAGCCATCGATCATCCAAACCGCCTGACCCATGGTTTCATCGTTCAGGATAGATGGGCTAATACCGTTTTTCATCGCGAGGAATGTCGCTTCGGCGTCAGCGTCGGAAATATTCTTGGCGACAGTCCAGCCGTCCCACCACAGTGTGGTGGCCGGATCGCTGCCACCGCCGACAGTGAGCGGACCGCCCACTTCAATATTGGAAGCAATTTCGGGTGGCGCACCTTCGTCATCCTGCAAGCGGCCTACGCGCGAGCCCCACATGTTCATCATGATGACGTTACCGGCTTCCATCTCTGCACCGGTGGCGTTGGAATCGTGGGTAAGGAAATCGGGGTTCATGTAACCGCTGAGAGATTTCATTACATTCAACGCAGCCACGCCCTGCTCGTTGTTGATCGCAGGCTCAGCCGTGCCGGCCTTGTAGAACTCGCCACCATGGCCCAGATACATGTTCACGAATTCCTGCGCGAGATTCCAGCCCGCTTTATAGGCGCCACCGATGGGAAATTCAGCTTTGCCCTCCGCACGTATTTTCTCTGCTGCTTCCAGCATGGCTTCGTAAGTTTTTGGCGGCTCGATACCCAGATCGGCCAGCACGTCCTTGCGGTAGGTAAGGTGCTGTGCATTGGCCATGAAGGCCACAGCCATGACTTTGCCGTTTATCGTGATCAACTGGTTTTGAGGGATGTCCTGACCATGCTTTGCAACCAGGTCGTCTAGCGGGCGGATGACGTCTTCGTTCATCAATGCGACGATCGACGAGTTGGCGATAATAGCCGAGGTGTACTCGGCCGGATCACCCTGCATGCCAGGCACGTTGATCTTCTGGTGGTCAGCAGTCAGGTTAGATTTCACCTCAACGCCATCTCCGGCGCAGGCCAGAGCACCATTAGCTACGGTTTGTATAGCGGGAAACTCGTTACCGACAATACTGACTCGACCTTCCGAGATACCGCACGCGGCGAAGCTTGTCGCCGTACCGGCAACCATCAGCGCGCCAGCGATAACGCTTCTCAATATATTGTTCATAGTCCCGATCCTGTTGATTTGCAAAAAGACTGACAAACTTTGCATACGAATGCAACAGAATTTTACTGCCCTGTTCCGGGTCACAGAAAGTTGTGTGTTTGGCATGGCGAAGGCCTGTCGAGCCGTTTGGCAGACAGGAGAGCCGGAACCGGGCTGACAGCCTGCCTGTGAGCGCCCGCAGGTATGGGCAGCAGCGGTCTCGCGCACTAGCCTGACTAGTGAGTTTCGCGGCGGTCTGCTGATAGATGTCGCGCCGAGACAAGGATCGGCAGGCGGCCGCGTGCCGGGTCCTGAGACACACGAGTGCGCATTGGCTCGCAACGGTTGCTTTTCACAATCTTCCGGGACCGCCAGCGCGTCTCACGCGACCTTTTTTTCTACCATCCTGCTATGCAACTCCATAATGGCGCAGCCAACATCGTAGCTCGGTTGCTTTCGCACCCCCCACCGCAGCTTTCGGATCAGGTTCTTGTCCACACCAGTCTGCCTCGCGACCTCATCCTCCGCCATACCGCGGCTGGCCAGTTCATCGAGTATGCGCGCGAAATCCGTCTTGTTACCGTTCACTGAGTTCCACCTTTTACGCTCAGCCTGAATGACGCAAGATCGAGACACAAACTACCGCTCAATCCGCGTGGCAGCCCACAAAATCCAGCTCAACACCTTTTGATTCTGTGACGCAACTGTCACAGATGTTAATGTATCGCTACTGCCTCACATTTGTTTACAAGGCGGGGCAAGTCGGTTTGAACGCTCGGACAACCTCGGCAACGCATTCGTTGTTACGGTGTTTGGAACCATTCGAGCCGCCCACAGTCTCAAGTTGCAGCTTTCACAAAACTTCCAGCAACCACACAGAGCAGGAATCACATGAGCCAGCACAACATCACCTTTCACAAAACTGTCTCGCGCCGGAATCTACTCAAGCTTTGCGGTGCGATCACCGTCTCGGGTTTTGCCGCAAGCCGCGCACTGGCCGGCGGGCACAACAAGTTGCCAGCCGACGACCCACAGGCTGTGCAACTGGGCTACGTAGAAGACGCCACGACCGCCACACACGAAAAATATGCCGAAGGGAAGACCTGCGCTAATTGCCTGCTTTATGCCGGTGACGAAGGCAAGGCCTA
>CAKZSB010000480.1 GCA_937920585.1 uncultured Granulosicoccaceae bacterium
GAACCGGGACCTGGCCACCGACCGCCTGACCGTTCACACACCGGGCAGCTTGCCGTTTGTGATGCACGGTATTTTTGTTTCGAATCACAGCCTGCAGTTTAATGTCGATTTACCAGCCGATGACACCATCGAGAGCGACGAAGTCTACTCCTGTGTGCTATCAAGCGCCGGCGAGTAGCAGCCACTAGTGCTCTGAAAACACTAAAAATTGGAATACAGTATGGCCTTTAATGTGCCGGTTAGGGCCCGGTTCAGCTATCACACCTGGAGTGCGGCACATCAAAAGCCATCCCCTGCGGGCGAGCGTATAAACGGCCATCGCGACGTTGCGCTCACTCACAATAGAACAGCTATTCCTCAATCGCGCGCCTTGCGCTGACCACTTCTACACTCGCTGTATCCCAACTTTTAATATTGTCAAAGCACTAGCCCGCCAGAATCATATCCGCTGCTTTTTCAGCGATCATGATCGTCGGGGCATTGGTATTGCCCGAGACGATCTCCGGCATTATCGAAGCATCTACGACGCGCAATCCCTCTATGCCGTGGACTTTCAGTTTGTCATCCACCACCGACTGATCATCATGGCCCATTTTGCAGGTGCTGGTTGGGTGATAGATCGTCTGGCTGAAAAGCCGCACCGCCATCTCCAGTTGCTCGTCTGTCTCGTAGGCGGTGCCTGGCACGTATTCGTCGATGATATAAGGTGCCATAGACGGTGCATCTGCAATTCGCCTTGCCACCTTTACGCCGTTTATTGCCGTGCGAAGGTCGTTCTCAGTGGAAAGGTAGTTGGGCTGAATCGACGGGTAAACGCTTGCGTCGGGCGATTTAATTCGTATTGTGCCGCGGCTCTCGGGCCGTAACTGGCATACCGATGCGGTAAACGCAGAAAAATCGTGCACCCCTTCACCGGGTTTGTCGGCGCTGAGCGGTTGCATGTGAAACTGTATGTCAGGGCGCTCTACTTCAGGCGATGAGCGCGTGAATATCGTAACCTGGCTGGCGGCAAGGGTTAGCGCGCCGGTGCGAAACAGGCCGTATTGCAGCCCCACCTTCATGCGCTTCAAAGCGCTGTTCAGCTCATCGTTTAACGTTTGCTCGCTGGTTTTATAAACCAGGCGGATTTGCAGGTGATCCTGCAGATTTTCACCGACGCCGGGCAGGCGGTGCACCACCGGTATATCGAGTGATTGCAAGTGACTCGGGGCGCCTACGCCGGAGCATTGTAAAATCTGCGGTGAGCCGATCGCCCCGGCCGAGAGCAGCACCTCGGCGTTGCAATGTGCCTGAATTGTTTTGCCGCCGCGCAGATACTCCACGCCCACCGCTTTTTTGCCTTCGAACAGTACCCGTGTGGTGTGTGCTTTGGTGACGATCTGCAGATTCGAACGCTTGCGGGCCGGGCGCAGAAAGCTCTTGGCCGTGCTCCAGCGAAAACCGTTGTGAGCGGTTTGCTGGAAGTAACCGATGCCTTCCTGCTTTTCGCCGTTGTAGTCATCGTTGAGCGGGATCTGGCACTCCTGAGCGCCGGCAATAAAATGATCGGCAATCGGGCGCCTGAGACGCAGGTTCGATACTTTCTGCGGACCGCCGCTGCCGTGATATTCGCTCTCGCCGCGCTCCTGGTCTTCCGATTTTTTGAAGTAGGGCAGAATGTTGTCGTAGTCCCAGCCCTGGTTGCCCAGTTCCGCCCAGCGGTCGTAGTCCTCGCGCTGGCCACGCACATACAGCAAGCCGTTGATCGAGCTCGATCCGCCCAGCACCTTGCCGCGCGGCCACTGTAGCCTGCGCCCGGCAATGCCCGGGTCCGGATCAGTGAGGTAACACCAGTCCGTGGCGGGATTGTGCATGGTTTTGAAATAGCCAACCGGTACGTGAATCCATGGATTGGTGTCGCGTTTGCCCGCCTCCAGCAGCAGAACCTTGTTGGCAGGGTCTGCCGAGAGACGATTGGCAAGCACACAGCCGGCTGATCCTGCGCCGACAATGATATAGTCGTACTGATTTGTTTGGGGCATTGAGTCGCCAGAGACTTTAATCGCTAACCCAAAAGTATATCAGCGCAATGTAATTGTGCTTTGCAAGACGAGACACCGGAGAACAACAGCATTGAACAGGCTGCAGAACAAGACGGCGCTGGTAACAGCCGCCGGGCAGGGCATCGGCCGCGCAGTGGCGATCGCGTTTGCGCAACACGGCGCAACAGTGACCGCCACCGACATCAACGCCGACACACTGGCTGAGCTCGAATCCCACGGCATAAAAACCGTCGTCCTCGACTCTACAGATCGGGCAGCCGTCGATGCCGTCGTTAAAGCGGCAGGCCCGCTGGATGCACTTGTCAACTGTACCGGCTTCGTCCACCACGGCAGCGTTCTCGAATGCGATCAGAAAGACTGGGAGTTTTCCTTCAATCTCAACGTCAACTCCAGCTACTACAGCATTAGCGCGGCGCTGCCGGCGATGCTCGAAAACGGTGGCGGGTCAATTATCAACATCTCCTCCGTCGCCTCCAGCATAAAAGGTGTGCCGAATCGTTTCGTCTACGGCACCACCAAAGCCGCCGTCCTCGGCCTGACCAAATCCGTCGCCGCCGACTACGTATCGCAGGGTATTCGCTGCAACGCCATCTGCCCCGGCACCGTCGATTCGCCTTCGGTGCACGATCGCCTGCGCGATACCGGCGACTACGATCAGGCGATGAAAGATTTCGTCGCCCGCCAGCCGATGGGCAGGCTCGGCACCACCGACGAAATCGCCCACCTGTGCCTGTATCTGGCCAGCGACGAATCTGCCTTCACCACTGGCCAGGCGCATATCGTCGATGGCGGCTGGGCCGTTTAGCAGCGAATACATCGCGGTTGATCCAGTAGCCGCCCAAACCTTAGAATTTGCCAAACTGGCGGGCAGGTGCCCGCTCGTCTAAATTGGAGCTTGCAATGAAACTAACGCGATACGGCCAACCGGGCCAGGAAAAGCCAGGTGCGATCGACAGCGATGGCAACATCCGCGACCTGTCTGGTCATATCGGCGATGTTACCGGTGCCACCCTGTCTGATGCAGAGCTTGCAAAGCTCGCCGCACTCGATTTATCCAGCCTGCCAAAGGTTGACGCCGGCACCCGTATTGGCGCCTGTGTTGGCGATGTTGGCAAACTCGTTTGCATCGGGCTTAACTACTCTGATCACGCCAAGGAATCCGGCCTCGAAGTCCCGCCCGAGCCGGTCATGTTCTTCAAAGCCACCAGCTGCATTGTCGGCCCCGACGACGCCATCGAAGTGCCGCGTGATTCCACCATGCTCGACTGGGAAGTAGAGCTCGCCATCGTCATCGGCAAAGAGGCCAAATACGTCGACGAAGCCGACGCCTACGACCACATCGCCGGCTACTGCGTCGTCAACGACGTCTCCGAGCGTCACTTCCAGATCCACCGCTCCGGCCAGTGGGTCAAAGGCAAATCGCACGACACCTTCGGCCCCACCGGCCCCTGGATGGTCACCAAAGACGAGATCCCCGACCCGCACAACCTCTCCATGTTCCTCGACGTTAACGGCGAGTCAAGGC
>CAKZSB010000481.1 GCA_937920585.1 uncultured Granulosicoccaceae bacterium
CCCTCGGAACAAGCCGCGCTATATGAAAAATTGCGCACTCTGGGCGAGCGTGAGGCCGATGAAATCCGTTTGCGATTTCCCGACGTGCTGCGCCGGGTCGGAGGCTATAACCTCGATGCCCTGCTGCCGGAGCGTGAATCAACCAACCTGGCCCATTTACTTGTCGGCTCTGAGGGTACGCTCGCCTGCTCGACGGCCATTGAACTTAAGCTATCACCGCTGCCGAAAAACAAGGTGCTCGGCGTGTGCCACTTTCCGACCTTTTATCGTGCCATGGATGCCGCGCAACACCTGGTGACCCTTTCGCCGCGTGCCGTGGAACTGGTTGACTCGACGATGATCGCACTCGCGCGTGATATCGATCTGTTCAGGCCGATGGTTGAACAGTTTGTGCGCGGCGAGCCCGCCGCGGTTTTAATTGTAGAGTTTGCCTTTGACGAGCAGGATGAGAATCTTCGCCACCTTGAATTGCTCGATCAGATGATGGGTGATCTGGGTTACTCCTGGAGCGGCGACGGCGAGCGTTGGGGCGGGGTGGTGGAAGCTGCCGATCTGCAGGTGCAGGCGGCGATCGCCGAGGTGCGCAAAGCCGGGCTGAACATCATGATGTCGATGAAAAGCGAGGGCAAGCCGGTTTCATTTGTTGAAGACTGTGCAGTGGCGTTGCCGGATCTGGCAGAGTACACCCAGGCACTTACCGAAGTCTTTGAACGCCACGGCACCACCGGCACCTGGTATGCGCACGCTTCGGTGGGGTGCTTGCACGTAAGACCGGTATTGAACCTGAAACTGGAAAAAGATGCCGATACCATGCGCGCGATTGCAGACGAGGCATTTGATCTGGTGTTGCGTTACAAGGGCTCGCATTCAGGCGAGCACGGCGACGGGATATCGCGTTCCGAATTCCACGAGAAAATGTTTGGCGAGCGGATGGTCAGGGCGTTTCAGAGTGTCAAGGACAGCTTTGACCCCGACAATATTTTCAACCCGGGGAAAATTGTCAATGCGCCGCGTATGAATGATCGTGCGTTGTTGCGCTATCCGCCCGACTACAGCATGCGAGGCATTGAAAATCGTCTCGAGTGGCAGGGTTACAGTGGTGCTGGCAATGGTTTTCAAGGCGCGGTTGAAATGTGTAACAACAACGGCGCCTGCAGAAAATTGCAGGGCGGCGCCATGTGTCCTTCCTATCGCGTTACCCGCAATGAACGCGATGTGACGCGTGGTCGCGTCAATACACTGCGGCTGGCGTTGTCGGGACAGTTGGGTGCGGATGCGATGGCCAGCGACGAGATGCATGAAACGATGAAACTGTGTGTCTCATGCAAGGCCTGCAAGCGCGAATGCCCCACTGGCGTTGATATGGCGAAAATGAAACTGGAAGTGCTGGCCGCCCGAGTAGCGACTAATGGGGCCACATTGCATGATCGACTGATCATGCGCCTGCCCGACTATGCGCCGTGGCTTGCTCGTGTAGCGGGTGTCGTCAATCCCTTATCGCGTTTGTTGCCAATCAGAATTCTCACCGAGAAACTGGCCGGTTTCTCCCGCCAGCGGCAACTGCCACAATGGCGTCGCGACTGGTTCAGCGAAACAGCATCTACTGGCAGTGGAGAACGCGAGGTGGTACTACTCGCCGATACGTTCAACACCTGGTTTGAACCGGAGAACCTGCGCGCGGCTCGCAACGTGCTGAGCCAGTGTGGCTATCGCGTTCACATCGCCAGTAGCAGTGACAAAACCAGACTCTGCTGTGGTCGAACCTGTCTGGCGGCGGGTATGCTGGATCAGGCACGCGAGCATGCCCAACGCCTGCAGAGAACCCTGCTGCCGTGGGTTGAACGCGGGGTTCCGGTGGTAGGGCTCGAGCCCAGTTGCCTGTTAACGCTGCGCGATGAGCACCTGGCTCTGCTGCCAGGGGCGCAAACCCGGTTGATTGCGCAGAACAGCTTTTTATTCGAAGAATTTCTGCAGCGCGAACTCGAGAGCGGCAAACTGAAACCATCTTTTGCGCCATTGAAAAAGAAGGCGCTGCTGCATGGTCACTGCCATCAGAAAGCGTTCAACCTGATGGGTTCTGTGAGCGCTGTGTTATCCGCGGTGCCCGATCTACAAGTTAAAACGATTGAAAGCAGTTGCTGCGGTATGGCGGGCGCATTTGGCTATGCTGTTGACAGCGCAGATGTTTCGCGCCAGATGGCCGAGCTCGATTTGTTACCGGCAGTTGCGGCCGCCGATGCAGATACGCTGATTGTCGCAGACGGAACGTCCTGCCGACACCAGATCGAAGATCTGGGTGACCGGCGCGTCTATCATGTGGCTCGAGTGCTCGAGATGGCGCTGCCATCGGCGCCCGTTGTTGAGCGTGGGCCGGAGCACGCGTAATCCGGATACATCGCCGTTACTCCACTACAACATCCGGAAAATGTCAGTTTGAAACAAACCTATAGCCGCGGTGTGCTGTACGCCATTCTCGCGGGCGTGTTTCTCAGTACAGCGGGCTTGCTGGTGCGGCTGGTTGAGTCTGCGGACGCCTGGACGGTGCTGTTTTATCGCTCGCTGGCGTTTTCCATTACCGTGCTGGTCTTTATCGCTATTCGGGAGCAGGGGCGAGTAATACCCCGGTTACTGGCTTATCGACGTTACGATTTGCTGGTGTCAGCTTCGTTGGCGTGTGGTTTTATTTTTTATGTCCTGAGCCTGTATAACACGTCGGTTGCCAACACCGTTTTGTTGCTTAGCACAGGCCCTTTCTTTGCTGCGTTGCTGGGCTGGATCTTTCTTCACGAGCGCGTCGGTCTGATCACCTGGCTGGCTATGCTTGCCGCCGCGGGCGGTATTGCGGTGATGGTGTCGGGCGGTGTAACGGCCAGGGATGTCGTCGGTATTTTCTATGCGCTATGTGCCGTCGCCGGGTTTGCGGTGATGGTAGTTGCTTTGCGCGTGGTGGGTTCACAGCGCGACATGCTGGCGGCGACAGCGTTTGCCGGTGTACTGGCAGCACTTGCCTGTCTGCCGTTTATGCAGAGCTTTGCAATCAGCCCGCACGATCTGTTGATGGCGATATTGCTCGGTAGCGTGCAGGTGGGCCTGGGGTTCATATTGATTACACTGGCATCGCGCAGTGTGCCGTCGGCGCAGGTGCCGTTGCTGGCGTTAAGTGAAACCGCTTTGAGCCCGCTGTGGGTTTGGCTCGTTGTGGGTGAAGTGCCCGCAACCGCTACGCTGCTGGGTGGTGCAATCGTGTTGGCAGCGGTTATCTCCCAGGGTTTGGCCGGGGTAATGGCAAAGCCCGTATCAACG
>CAKZSB010000482.1 GCA_937920585.1 uncultured Granulosicoccaceae bacterium
GTGCTAGTTCACTTTGCCGCGCGCATCGATTGACATTGGTTTTATTGCTCTTTGCGCATCAATCAAATGCACCTGATCGAACATATTCGATACGACACACACGTGATTCGGAATAATCTGAATCTGGTCGCCGGGCTGTAGCGGATTGTCGGCTGATACTTGCAATACGCCATGTTCTTCGCTGAGACCGGTTACTGTGGCGTCTGGAAAATCAACCACGTGGCCATATCCTTCCATGCCGAGCAGATCTGCAGTCAGTACCTTTGAACCTGCATCGATAACCAGTCTTTCATCGGTTGGTCGGCTGACGACGGTTGTGATGACGCGTGCTGCGCAATCGGATTCCTCGCAGATTCCGCGCTCGAGCATGGATCGGTCGTGATAGATGTAGGTGCCTATGCGATATTCGGTAAACACGCCTTCGGTGGCGGCTGACCACATCAATGGTGTGCCGCCGGTAGATACATCAGGGCAATCGATGCCGGCGGCGCTCAGTTCGGCTACCGTGTCGCGCATGAACTGCAGTGGTACGTTGGAGGGCAGTTTGTCGGGATAGGTCATCAGGCCGGCAAATTCTATTCCGGGTAGTGTTTCGATCAGTTTGGCGAGCGTCAGCGCCTCGGCCGGAGTTTGGACGCCGCAACGCTTTGCGCCGGTATCGCATTCAACCATCACGTGAAGTGTTCTTGTGTGATCGGCGAATGTTGCAGATAAACCTTCAATGACGGTGGCGTTGTCCGCGGTGACTGCAAGCCGGGTGATAACACTTGCGAGTTTGCTCAGGCGTTGCAGTTTTTCCGCACCCAGGATATTGAAGGTAATCAGTATATCGTCGGCGCCGGCGGCTGCCATGATTTCCGCTTCACCAATCTTCTGACAGGTGATACCCGCTGCGCCGGCCTCGAGCTGCTGGCTGGTAAAGTGAATCGATTTATGCGTTTTGATATGCGGACGAAGTTTCAGTCCGGCATCGTTGCAGTGGCGCTGAAAACGTTCGATATTGGATTGTGCGATTGTCTCGTCAATAACAAGAGCCGGCGTGTCAACATTGTGGATTATGCGGGGCATAGATAACTCTGTGTGGCGCCGATGGGCGGGGTGTTGTCTTGCATCAGTAGCGTTGGCCCTGTTTGTCTTCTGCACCTTCGTATAGTACCCGGCGTTTTATCTCGACATCGCGGCGGCACAACTCGAAGTCTTCTTCCAGCAGGCGACCACGCGGAGCCGGCGCGATGGTGAAGTGATTGTAGTTATCGCTGCCGCTGACCAGTGCGACCAGCGAACGATCGCCACTGCGCTGTTTCATTGACGGCCTGATGTAACGAATCGCGGTGCCGACACGGCGATAGGACGCCCGATTCGGGCCGGACGAATGAAACAGATGGCCGTGATGAAGTGACGCCTGGCCAGCCTGCAATTCCACCGCAACGCCCTCATCCTCAGCGACATCGACGGCGATCTCCTGGCCGCGCGAGAGCAGATTGTTTTCGTCGAAGGTGTCTTCGTGGGGTACCTGTAGCTGCTTGTGACTGCCGGGTACAAATTGCATGCAGCCGCTCTCGAGCGTGGCGGGCGACAATGCAACCCAGCCGGTGGTCTCCTCTGCGTCATCCAGGCCCCAGTAGGTAAGATCCTGATGCCAGCTGACGATATGCGTTGACTGCGGTGCCTTCATGAACAGGCCGGCACTCCAGACCATCAGATCCGGTCCGAGCACCTGGCTGGCTGCATTTACCAGCGCCGGATGGCGGATCAGTGCATCAAACGAGGGCAGCACTCGATCGGGGTAGGCGCGCAGCAAGCCGAGTTTCTCGGTGTCGTCTGCCAGTTCGGCCTCGGCGGCCTCCAGATCCTGCAGCACATGGCCTGCCTGCTCGGCGCTCAATACGTCGATCGGAAAGACAAAGCCGTCCTGCCGGTAGGCATCGGCAATTTGTGGTGCACTGTGAGACATGGCTGGCCCCGTGTTGAATGGAATGATTCGAGTAACATACTTGCTCGTGAGCAGGCCCTGATAGTAAGTTCCACCGTCGGGTGAGGCAAGCGCGAGCCGCTCGGTTCACCGGGTTCCACAAACGACAGAATCGGTAAGAAAAATCATGAGCGGGCGTCAAATTGTATTGCTGGACGGTGGTATGGGACAGGAACTCGCGCATCGCGGTGCGGCACGTAACGATCGACTCTGGGGCGCGCAGGTGATGATTGACTCGCCAGCACTCGTGACTCAGCTGCACGCGGACTACATTCAGGCCGGCGCGCGAGTCATCACACTGAACACCTACAGCGTGACCCCCGAGCGCCTGGCAGACGTGGGCCGCGAGGCCGAGTTTGCCATGCTGCAAGCGCGGGCATTCGAGCTGGCAGATCGCGCCAGAGCGCAGGCCGGAGTCGAGCAGGTGCGAATCGCGGGTTCACTGCCGCCGCTCTACGGCAGCTACAAGCCGGACAATGCGCCGCCGTTTGAGCAGGCGCTTGCCACTTACCGGGCGGTTGTAGCCGCACAGAGCGGGACTGTCGACCTTTTCCTGTGCGAGACGATGAGCTCGATTCACGAAGCGACTGCCGCCGCGACGGCGGCCTGTGAGAGCGGCAAGCCGGTATGGGTGGCGCTCAGTGTGGACGACGAATTAACCGGCACATTGCGCAGCGGCGAGACCATTGCCGACGCACGCGCGGCACTGCGGCCATTTAATATAGAGGCGCTGTTGATCAATTGCAGCCTGCCCGAAGCAGTAGATGCCGCCTGGCCCCACATGCGCGACGTCGGTTTGCCCGTCGGCGCCTATGCCAACGGTTTCACCTCGATCATGACAATGGAATTCGGCACAAATGTCGGTGCGTTGCAGGCGCGACAGGATCTTGGACCTGCGGCCTATGCAGACTTTGCCATGAACTGGGTCAACGATGGTGCGACCATTATCGGTGGCTGTTGTGAGATCACGCCTGCGCACATTAAAGCGCTTGCGAGTCGATTGCAGCAAGCCGGATACTCGATAGCGGGCTCGCTCGGCTGAGCCGGCTCAGTGAAAACGGTGCCTGTGACACTGACAACACTAAAAAATGGAATACAGTATGGCCTTTGATGTGCCGGTTAGGGCCCGGTTTAGCTGTCACACCTGGAGTGGGGCACATCAAAAGTCATCCCCTGCGGGCGAGCACCAAAAGTTGCCATCGCGGCGTTGCCCTCACTCACAATTGAACAACCGGGGCCGCCGAGGTAATCCTCAATCGCGCGCCTGGCGCTGACCACTCCTGCACTCGCTGTATCTCAACTTTTATTATTGTCAAAGCGCTAGGGAATCACCATCTCACCGTCCCAGGCAAAGCAATGGCCGCTGTGCTCGGGCGTCAGGCCGGTGGCGACATCAAGCAGTGCGGCCGCTGCTCGATCTGCAGTGAATAGCTTGTCGGCCGGCACGTTTTTTTGAAACGGTGCCGAGAGATCGGTATCGACCGTGCCCGGATGCAGGCTCGCAATAACCAGTTGTGGATGCGTGCGTCTGAATTCTATCGCACAGTTGCGAATCAACATATTCAGAGCGGTCTTGCTGGCGCGGTAACTGTGCCACCCTCCCAGTCGGTTATCGCCAATACTGCCTACTCGCGCCGACAGTACGCCAAAGAACGCCGGCGCGTCTCGCCGCATCAGAGGCAGGAGGTGCTTGGCGACCAGGATTGGCCCTGCGGCATTGATCGCCATCAAATTTAGAAAGGTGTCCGTATTGAACTGGCGCAGTGTTTTCTCGGGTTGAATACTGTCGTTTTGCAGCAAGCCGGTAGTGACGAAAACCTGATCGAGGGTGATTTTGTCGTTGAGTATCCGGTCCGCAACCGTGGCGACAGAGGATTCGTCAGTGATGTCAATTGGCAGGTAGACTCTGTTAGCGGCGGCTGAATCACCCTGGCTAACACGGGTAATATTTCTCGAGCAACAGTAAATTGTGCCAGCTTTGTCAGCCAGCTTGCGAGTGATGGCGGTGCCGATACCACCGCTTGCACCAACTATTGCTATATTCATTGTTCTAGTGGCCGGGTTGAACGCATCACAAGTTCGGGATCTGAGCTTGCGTTGTAATTAGAATGACTTGTCAGCAGGCGAGGGTGCATCGCGTGAGTGCCGGAATGACCGATAGATGATCGACTTGTCTTGTGCATGAAAGATGATTGTCTGGCAGACAGGAATGTTGTTTTTGCGCTAACTATCAGTTTCGGCGGGGCCGCCTCACGGTATAGTAATACGCTGCAAGGATGTCATGCCCGGGGTTCTGCTTATGACTGATGGCTATAATAATCCTCCACCCCGCGCAGCAGCAAGCGCTCAGAATTGGCTGTTGATTGATGACACGCAGGGTTGCTAACACAAACGAACGTCCTGGCTGGTTTTTGAGCAAACGCCGCAGCAATCACCTTGAGCCGGGCTTGAGTAGCAGGTTTTCTTTGATGACCTGTTTGGTTGAAGGCCATGGGCCAGCGCAGACTCTGCCTGTTCGTTCTGGAATCTTACTAGCGGGTTCGAGTCGGGTCGTTCATTGTGAGAGTAAGATTACTGCTGAATAGCGTTTTATTATCGGGTTGGAACCTTTCAGGTGTATTGAAATCTAAGCATACGTAGTGGACACTGTTGCAGGCCCCTTACGTTTCTATTCAACTAACGGGTTAAGAGCAGTTGTTGAAGATTAATAGTTCAAAATTGGATTGGCGACACTAGCGCCAGTCATTTCAAATGCCGGGCCGCTTATCACAGAGGTGAACGGGATGTTTGGATCAGAGCAAGAATCAGGTTGCAGCCATGGAGCGGATGCCCTGTCGAAAACAGGTACGAGTACTCAATCACAGCGCAAATTGCCATGGCTGTCAATGTCCGGCTTACATCTCTCAGACCGGACTACTTCACTGGCTGTGCTGGCTGGCAAGGTTTTTCTTTGTATCGCTGGTATGTTTACGGTTTACCACGTCGTCAACTAATCTGCCTCAAGCCGAGCATAAGTTGCAAAGTGCAGGATTCAGCTGTTTTACCTGTAAATACATTGCCGTGGCATGACTTTACCCTTTGTCCAGTCATGCGGCGCAGCCTGCTATAGTCACTAACACTTACATCGACAGCGCTGGCCGTACGTGTGTGTCTGCACAGTGCGTCGCGCAGGTGTCGGCAGATCCAAAGATTGAGCCGCTGTTTTTCAATGTCGAGGGGTATGCGGGCAAAGCGCTGGATTTACGGCGAAACAGCGTGTATCCGGTCACTAATTTGTCTGGCAGTGGCGCCGGGTCCCTCGCTGCCGCACCTGCCAATTGCTATGTCGTTTTCCCGGGGTTATCCGGAACAATCGCACCGTCGCAGCGACTCCAGTTCCGCAATCGGGATATCTGGGTATTAGGGCAAACTTCGCCGTCCGGTATTCAGATTCGCGGCGGAAACGGTGCCAGCCACGAAGGGCTGATCGACATCAGAGCCGACGGACACATCTGGCAACATATCAGATCGCGCCCCGATGGGCCCGCCACTGCCGATAACTGTTGCCATGGTCCTTTTTTGTTTTACCAGGTGAAAAGCGGGTGGCTGAACCACTGCTCGCTGTACTGGGGTGATGACGATTGCCTCGACTTGTTTGAATCGGACAATATCACCGTATCGGATTGTTTGATCGCTGAAGGTCTGGCGACACCGTCCAGTCTGGCGCGCGGCTCGCTGGCATCCAGAGGCGCGAGTGTAAGCTACATTCGCAACCTGTTTGCGATGCATGATCAACGCGGGCCATTGCTGCAGGATATAGATAACTTCGATGTCTACAATTGTGTGGCCTATAACATGACGCGGGGTCCGGCCTTTCAGTCGCGCACGAGTGGAAAGTTGATGCGAGGCAATTATCAAGCTTGTGTTCAGATACTGGGCCCGAATGGCGCCGGCTCGTTCTGGCAGAATGTGGGAGTAGAAAACACGGGTGCGGGCATGCAACTGTACGCCAGCGGCAATAAGGTGCTCGGCAGTTACACAAGCGACTGCCAAACGGCGCCGTCTCCCTTTCTGTTTGATTCAACGAGTACCGGCGGTACACTCGACCCGGTGCCATCGACCTGGCTGAGCAGCAATCCACACAGCAGTCCCCGCGATGATTTGCGCAATGCCTGTGATGTAGTGGAATTCGTGCTTGCCAATGCCGGTGCTACTCATAATCGCGATTTGCTCGATGACACAGTAATCAGCCACGTACGCAATAACACAGGCGCAAACCCGGCGCGGCCAGGACCGTGGCCTGCAATGTCAGGCGGAGTTAGTCGGCACGACCCCTGGGATGCCAATGCAGTGGATTATCTGTCCGATGCGATCAAGCTTCAGTTTGGAATATCGGCAGGCGTCAACACCACGCAAACCTTTGAGAATGGCGGTAACGTCAACGACTTTTTATACATCATGAACCAGTGCTTTGGTTTGTAGTTACTGGATCAGCAATCAGGCAATGACAGGCTTGCTTCCAATCCCCACTAGCGCGGTAAAGGAGGCAAAGTCGATCGGGCGCTCAAACAGATAGCCCTGGTATTCGTGACAATCGTACGCTCGCAGTACTTCCAGCTGTTCCATAGTTTCAACGCCCTCGGCGACGACATCCAGCTTGAACAACTTTGCCATGGAGATAATCAGCTCAATGATTGGTTGTGCCGTCGCGAGTTGCGACATAAATGTCTTGTCGATTTTCAGGCATCGAATCGGGTATCGGTGCAGGTAGGCGAGATTGGAATAGCCCGTACCAAAATCGTCGATCGCGATTCTGAATCCGTGGTTGACCAGCGCGTGTAGTTTATCGATGGTTTTGTGGTCGTGCCCCAGTAGTACCGACTCGGTAATTTCCAGTTCGATGCCTTCGGGTGAACCATTGTGGCCCCTCACGATGTCGATGATATCTTCAACCAGTGAATCCTCGCCAAACTGCATTGGTGACAAATTGACCGATATTCTGGTGTCGAATCCCATCTTAAGCCATTTTTGCTGAGCGGAAACTGCCTGCACCAACACCTGTTTTCCCAGTCTGCCGATCAGGCCCGATGCCTCACAGGCTGGAATGAAGTCCGCCGGGCCCACAATGCCACGCTGTGGGTGCATCCATCTCACCAGGGCCTCCGCGCCAGTCACCTTATTGGTGCGAATATCGACTCGCGGCTGGAAGTAAGTGACGAACTGATTTTCTTCCAGCGCAGTCAGCAGCTCAGATTCAAGATTGATTCGGGATTCAACGGCATGGCTCAATTGCCTGTCGAAGAATGCAAAATCGTTTCGGCCATTGTCCTTGGTGTGGTACATCGCAAGGTCTGCGTGTCGCATCAGGTCGTTGATACTCCGTCCATCGGACGGAAACAAACTGATTCCAATCGATGGCGTCACATGGACTTTTCGCCCTTGCAGGGTGACAGGCAAAGAGAGTAGCTCTTTAATCCGAGCAGCTGTTTCCCGAGCGTCGTTATCGCTTGCAACCGGGCCGATCAACATCAGAAATTCATCGCCACCCAGGCGTGCAACGGCATTTTCGCCTGGTGCGATTGTTTTTAACCGCTCCGCCACATTGACCAACAACTTGTCGCCGGCCTCGTGGCCCAATGAATCATTTATGTTCTTGAAATGATCCAGATCAATGAAAATTACTGCGCCGCGCTGGTTCTGTGCAAGCAGTTGGTCCACCCGATCTTTGAAAACCACGGAGACATGGTTTCGATTGGGCAGACCGGTGAGTTGATCGTGCTCGGCCAGAAACTGCGCATGCGCCTCTGTTGCCTTAAGGCGAGAAACATCCACCTCGCTGATCAACCAGGCGTCGCATCCCGATACCGCATCGCGACAACGGCGCGCAGTGATGTCATGCCAGCGCTTACCATTCGTTGTATGAACACTTGCGACGGTATTGATCTCGTCCTCGGTAGAACACTGCAGTAGTCGCACAGTCTCGCCCGACACATAGTGATCCAGCAGTGATTCTGAATAGTCCCGGACTGCGCTGCGAGCCGCCGGGTTGCGATACAGTGGCACGCCATCGTTGGAATAGAGTGTAATTAATACTGAGGTGTGCAGCAGCGCTTCTGCACTACGCAGGGTGTCATTGTCGAACTGCAGGTCGGGCAATGCTTCGCACATCATTCCCATGCGATTATCGTTGAATCGAAACGCGCTATAAACCACCTCCAGTGTCGTCGGTTCGCCGTTTGGATATAGTGTCCAGACTTCGCGGAACTGCTTTGTCTCGTCACGTACAAAGTCACTTTGGTACTGGCGCAGTCTCTTCTCGACTGTTTGCGTCATGTCCTTGCGCAAGTCACGACGACGTAACGAATCGAGACAATCGGCTTGCCAGATTTCCAGGCTGCCTGTATTGGCCCACGCAACACAGGCGTTGTCGATATCGTAGATCCACACTGGTTGGCGCAACTGGCTCAAGGCACTGAGCCGGCTGTCCAGGAGGCAGTCCTGTTGCTGTTGAGGATTGTTGTACGTCGTCATTCCACAAGTTTAGGCTGTTTTGTCAAGATGTGTGTCGTTGCCATACGAGTCGTATGTGAACAGCGAGTGTGGCGCGGTGCAATCCGGTAACCTTAGCAGACATCACCTACAACCTGTCCGACGTTCATGCGGGAAAGAGCATACCTATAGGGAATAGTAAATAATCCACTCCGACCCCTATCCGAGGTATGGGCGAGAGAGGATGGCCAGTGGATGACGATGGCGTGGCAGACGACGCGGCTGTCTGCGGATTAGTTGATTAATCTGATATTTTGCCCGGTGATGAGTGGAGACTCAGGCCAGGGATGTTGTTCCGCGCTGGCAGATGCCGGCGTGTTTGCCTTGAGTCCGGAATCTGCGGCTTGTGATGTGTACGGCTTTGCACAAAGGCAGGCGGGCCAGTGCCGGAATAACTGTTGTTCAGGCAGAACGATGTCCGGCCAACACAGATCATCCGGTGTTACCGAGCGTCTACATCGACGCTATGCAGCATCATGCCAATGTTCAAAGGCCGTTGCATGCTGCCTGCAGTAAGCATGGCAGCGATTGAATTCATCTCATTCGAAGAAAATCAAGCTTGCAGTGATTGCTGGCGTCGCTCGCGAATCTTTTCAGCGATGAAGGTTTTCTCTTCGGTGTCGAGGAAAAGAAAATAGGTTGCAGCGAGATAGACCAGAGCGGCTAGTATCGCTTCACCGAACAGAATCGCGTAGTTATCAGGCTGCCAGCGCGCCGAGAGCGCATACAGGGTGCCATATAACACCACTGCGGCCGGTATCGAGGGCACATAGGTTTTCATGAAGTACTGCATCACTGACTTATCAAACAGGCGGTTGGCCATGATCGGGCCGACGACAATCGAGAAGAATATCTGCGTAATAGCTGTGCCCGCGGCGATACCGATAAGTCCGTATTTTTGCACCAGTACGATGTTCAATCCCAGATTTACGAACGACAGGCCGAGGTTGTACAGCGAATAGCGTTTGTGTTGAGCCATGCCTTGCAGCAGCGCGTTGGTCAGTGTCTGCGGCCCCTTAAAGATCAATATGGCAAATAGAATGATGAGGATCGGCGTGCAACGTTCCTGATATTGCTCACCCATCCACAACCCGATAAAATCGCCACCCACGGCCAGAATGCCAAAGCAGATCAGATTGGTGAGCACCAGCATCAGGCGGGTTGCCTTGATATAGGTATCGTAGAGCTGTTCTTTTTCGTCGCTGGAATGCAGTTCGCTGAATACCGGCATGAAAGTATTGCTGACCGAATTCAGCAACACCGACGTGTATTCGCTCAGGCTCCAGGGTATCGAGTAATAGGTGATTGCAGCCGCGCTCATGAAAAAGCCAATGACGAACGCATCGCTGTAGTAGATCACCTGGCCGGCGACCATGGCTATGAATGTGAATTTGCTGAAAGCGAAGATTTTCTTGCCGGTGGCTATATTCGCGTGCCTGAAGCTGAAGCTCATCTCCTTATGTTCGCGGCGAATAAACAGGTACATAATAATCGCGGCGAGAACATTGGTTGCCAGCGCCGCGGCGGCCATTCCGACAAGGCCATAGCCGTTGCTCAGCAGCAGATAGAAAAGGCCGGCCTTTAGCAGCGCAATCACAATACGAATAATATTCAGTATGTCGTAGCGTTGCACACCCGTGACCGCACCGATCAATACACCAGACAAAACATACAGCGCCATGTCGATCGCAGACACAATGATCAACGTCGCCACAATCGGTGCATAGCTGTCGTCGAAATCGTAGGTGTTGCTGATAAACGATGCGATTGCCGGGCTGACAGCAACCAGTGCGATCGCCACGAACAGCAGCAAGACGACCGAACTGGCGAGGATTTCATTGGCCGATTTGTGATCGTTCTTGACGCGATGCTCGGATACGTACTTAGCCACAGCCGAAGTCACGCCCAGATCCAGAAGGGACATATAGGCGGTAAGGGATGCGATGATTGACCACACGCCGTATCCGGTGTCACCCAGTGTGCGAACCAGGTAGGGCGACAGGAAAAACGCGATGACGATCGAGCCCATGACGCCCAGATAATTGGACGCTACGTTCTTCGCAATTGTCTTAAACGATGCCAAGGGTGGGTTTCCGGCTAGGTTGGGTTAACGGGACATTTAAAAAGACGGTAGATATTTGAAAATGTCGTTAGTGACTATAAAAACAAAGGCGACAATGCTTTGCCATCATTGGCTACTCGTTGAAACAGGCTGAAGCCCCAACCGTCAGGCGAGCGCTGAATCTCCCGGTTCCGGTTGTGTAGTATGCAACGCCGGATCAGTGGTTATGCAACGAACAGACCGCTCTGATCATC
>CAKZSB010000483.1 GCA_937920585.1 uncultured Granulosicoccaceae bacterium
CAATTTGAAGTGCAGGAGGCACCAGTGGTTTGGAAGGCGCTTGCTGACTACCGGGACTCGAACGCTGATTTTTCAGATCACTTGATAGCGCACTCAAATCGCCAGATCGGTTGCACCGTTACCGTCACGTTTGACAAAAAAGCGGCCAATCAACCACCGATGCGTAGTATTACAGAAATCTTGAACGCGTAGTTTAGGCCACCCCTTAGCCGTCCGTGAATTCTATCCCTTCTCCAGAATCACCACAGAACAAGCGGCTTCATCAAACCCGATCACGCCTCCGCCGTTCTCGGCCAGTGCCACACGCGCTTTATCTGCCTGCCTCTCACCTGCCTCGTTACGTAGTTGCAGATTCAATTCGTGAATCATCGAAAGACCTGTAGCCCCGACGGGATGGCCTTTGGAAACCAGCCCGCCGGATAAATTGACGGGCAGTTTGCCGCCAAGTTTTGTCGCGCCGCTCTCGATCATTTTCCCGCCCTTGCCGTCTTCTGCGAAGCCCAGCATTTCGAGCTGAAAGATCTCGCAGAAGGACGTGGCGTCGTGGACTTCTGCGACATCAATATCATTTGGCGACAGACCGGATTTAGCATAGGCCTTTTGCGCTGCGATTCTGCTAAGGCCCGGTTCTGAAGGGTCGCGGTATTTGCCACCGCTTAGTACGGATGCGCATACTTTTGTAGCGCGCTTGCGTGCGATTTCGGGTTGTTTGGCGAGGAGTTCCTCGGATACCAGCAGTGCGGCTGAGGCACCATCGCCGATAGGTGCGCACATGGCGCGAGTGAGTGGCCATGAGATTTCCCGGTCTGCCAGGGCTTTCTCTACGGGGACTTCGAATTGATATTGTGCTTTCGGATTCATTGAGCCATGCCAGTGGTTCTTGGATGCGGCCATGGCGATTTGCTCTTGTGTGGTGCCCCATTTTTTCATATGCCAGGCAGCCTGCATGGCGTAGGTATCCATAAACACGGTGCCACCCCCGCCGTTCGGGTCGAAGGGTTTGCCGGTCTCTTTGGCGCGGTGTCGGTAGTACTCGTGCCACTCTTCGGGGTCGATCTGGTCGATACCGCCTTCGAATATTTCGCTGGTGCGGACCGGGTCGCCGGGGAAAAATGTTTTTTCAACACCGATGGCAAGTGAGGCCTCCATGTCACCTGATGCGACGTCTTTCCATGCGCCATGAAAGGCCATGGACGCGGTGGCACAGCCGCCTTCTACATTGATCATGGGCACACGTTCGGGGAATAAGCCCTCGCGTACCAGCGGTGTGAAACATACCTGCCCACGGATGTTGCGCTGGCCAAAGGTACCCATACCGCAGTTACCGAACCATGCTTGTTCGATGAGATCGCCGTTTTCCAGTTCTGCATCAGCCAGGCATTCTGTGTAAGCCTCACGGGTAAGGGATTTGAAGCTGTCATCCGGGCGTTTGCCGAATGCGGTGCAGCTTGTGCCGATGATGTAGACGTTACGCATGCTGCGCTCCGGTTGATTTTCCTGGTAAGTGTTGACAGCACGCTTATTACACCAGTTTGTGGGGTGTGACGTGCCAGCCCCACCTGGTCGGCCGCCGCCGTATATCCTCTAATTTCATCGCGACTACGCGCTCTGGACGTTCCTGCTGCGCTCGCCCGTCAAAGGCACATGGTGGATGGCGAGGAGGGCATATTTATGCGTATGTGCGGATACGATAGCTTACTGGTTTTCCCGACTTTCGGTGCTGCGAATTGATCTCAATTCTCCAATGATACCTGCTAAAACATAGTGCGGATAATATATCACCCCCTTAAAAACATAATCATATGCTAGTATCAGGGGTGTGTTTACTTAAAAATGACATGGCATGCATCGACAGCAACTCGCTTTCCTGGAAAAATGGCTGCAGCGGGATAAGCGTAAACCGCTTGTAATCAGGGGTGCTCGCCAGGTTGGTAAGTCAACTTTGATAGAGTTATTTGCAAAGCGCAACGAGCTGAATCTTCTGAATGTCAATCTCGAGCGTTTTCCCGAGATGTTGCAGGTCTTTGACACCAGGAATCCCGAGGAGATTATTGCTCAGATCGAATATTTACCCAACATGGCTGCTATCGATGACAACTCCCTGTTGTTCCTTGACGAAATCCAGGCGGTGCCGTCTGCAATTCCCGCGTTGCGGTACTTTTTTGAAGATCTACCGGATCTTCCGCTGGTAAGTGCCGGATCGTTGCTGGAATTTGTTCTGAGTGATCACCAGTTATCAATGCCGGTCGGGCGAGTTCAGTATCTGCATATGGGGCCAATGTGTTTTAGTGAGTTTCTTTTGGCGATTGGCGAAGAGAGGTTGGCTGAATTTATTTTTAATTATCGCCTCGGGAAGCCAGTAACAAACCTGGTTCACCGTCGGTTGCTGGAGCTCCTGAGGAGCTATTATTTTGTCGGCGGTATGCCCGAAGCGGTGGCGGTATTTTCGGATACAAAGAGCTACCGTGAAGTGAGTGAGGTACACAATTCGATCATTGATACCTATCGGGAAGATTTTCCGAAATATGCAGGCACTCGGAACCTGAATCGATTGTTGACGGTGTTTAATTTTGCTGCAAGGAATGTTGGCACGAAAGTAAAATACAGCAATATTTCATCGCTGGATCAAAGTGCCACGCTTAAGAAAGATCTCGAGCTGTTAACTATGGCGCGTGTAGTCAGCAGAGTTGTCCATAGCAGTTGTTCCGGATTGCCACTACAGGCAGATAACAACGAAAAAGTGTACAAGCTGCTTTTTCTCGATGTTGGTTTGATGAGTGCGATCTGTGGGGTGAACTGGCGAGCGCTTTCCCGGACAGACGATACGAGGCTCATCAATGACGGTGTGATCGCCGAACAGTTTGTGGGGCAACACCTGCAGTCTCTATTGGCGGAGACACCCAATCGGGAATTGAATTACTGGTTGAGAGAAGGGCGTTCATCCAACGCAGAAGTGGATTTTGTTATAGCGTTGGATGGGCAAGTAGTGCCAATAGAAGTGAAGGCTGGTGCTACCGGTAGTATGAAATCGTTGCATCAATTTATGGGCGAGAAGAAAAAGAAATTTGCAATTCGATTTGATGCATCACTGCCAGAGGAATTCAGTGTAAATACGAAGATCGTCACTGGAACAAAATCGTCGCTGGTGAATTACAGGCTTCTTTCATTGCCGTTATACCTGGTGGAGCGGCTAGGCGAAATAGTTCATGAGGCGATATGAGGGCGTATCCTGTAGTGGCTGTGGAAGAAGAATGTAAAGGTGCGTTATCTAAAATATTTTCTCAGCATTCAGCGCAGAGACTCGTATTTAATGTTTACACGAATACTTTGCTCAGATCGATGCCTGTATTGTCGAACGGTGGTGCATTCAAAATGACTTTGCCGACAACTGTCATCGCGGGTTCTGTATGGCTGTTTGATGTGGCGTAGATTTCTACCGCCTGTGAAGCAGGATCGATAAGCCATACCTGGCCAACGCCTTCGCTTGCGTAGAGCGGCAATTTTCTATTGCGATCCAGCATGACGGTGGATGGTGACAAGACTTCGCAGACCCAGTCTGGTCTGATGGTGAACTGGTTGGACTCGGGGAGTTGCGGCAGGGTCTCGCGGCGCCAACCAGCTATGTCAGGCACTACCACATTTTCTCCAAATCGTAGTTCCGGTTCGTCCAGTATCCACCATCCGCCAGAGTCTCTCCCCCAGTGGTAACGATTGCCGATCAAGCCACCTATTGCAGAAGCGGCTAGCGCGTGACGCGGCGA
This sequence comes from uncultured Granulosicoccaceae bacterium, assembly GCA_937920585.1. Classification (GTDB taxonomy): domain Bacteria; phylum Pseudomonadota; class Gammaproteobacteria; order Granulosicoccales; family Granulosicoccaceae; genus CAKZSB01. The sequence goes on from CAKZSB010000483.1 coordinate 3,762, forward strand.
GGGTCGCGGGTGTGCGTGTAGTTCGCCATCGATAATTTCACCGACCACATTTTCCGGCAAGCGCTCAAGATCGGCGTATATCGCCTCGTAGTCTGGTTTGGTTGCTGGTTTCATGTGTCGCTCTACTCTATCTGAAGTTTGCCTGCTGTCAATTAGCGGTGAGTATGACTTTTCCGTTGCGGCCAGCACGTGCGGCGTGGGCGACGGCTTCTTTGATTTGGCTTAACGGATAGCGTGCGTCAACATCGGAATGGATTGCGCCGGTGGCGAGTTGTTCTGTGAGGAAGGTGTGTAGTTTGCGTATGTCGTCGCTACCGGCGTTGGCGTACCAGTCTGCGAGCCAGAAGCCGCGAACGGTTATATTTCGAAATACCAGATCTCGTGCGCTGATGGTGTTGTCCTGTCCTGATAACAACCCGTAGATTGCTACCATACCTCCTGGTTGCAGCGATGCTGCGAGGGCGGCGGTTGTGGTGCCGCCTATGGCATCCAGGGCTAGCTTTGGTTGTTGGTCTGTTGCGTTTTTGATGGCTGTGCGGAGGTCGATAGTGCCGTCATCGACGATAACCACGTCGGCGCCATCGGCGGTTAGCTGGTCTGTGAGGTCGTGACGCCTGACGATATTAACGGTGCGTAAACCCAATGTGCGTGCGATGCGAATGATCAACCGGCCGACGCTGGAATTGGCGGCGTTCTGCGCTACCCAGTCACCCTCGGTTAGGGCCATTAAATCCGTTAGCATTAGATAAGCGGTACCCGGGTTGGCCCGCATCATGGCTGCCTGCTCGGGATCGGTATTTTCCGGGGCTTTGGGTGCCATGCGTTCGTGCAGCACGACGGTATCGGACCACAGGCCACCGCTGCCCACTGGCAGGACTGCGTCTCCGATGGCGAGCCGTTTTACGCCATCGCCCACTGCGTCCACGATGCCATAGGCACCTGTGCCGGGAGTGCAGGGCAGTGTGACGGCTTCGGCGCCGTAGTGCCCCTCAATGGTCAGCAGGTCGGCGGGATTGATTGTCATCACCTGGTTTCGAACCCGCACTTCGCCTGGCCCGGGTTTTGGATCGGGCGCTTCGATAATGTCGATGACGTCTTGCGGGTTGCCATGCTGGTGAAATATTGCTCGCTTCATGTCAGTTGCTTTCTTTTTTTTAGTTTTCGAAGATCGATTGCTCCAGTGGCCTGGCGTGGATCGTCGAGATTGGGGAAGATGAGGCCTTTCTGTACTTTTTGCGTACCGGTTTTTGGCAGTGCGTCGACGAAGGTGATCCAACCAGGTAGCTTGTAGTAGGTTAACAAGTTGCGTCCGTGCTCGAAGATAGCGTGTGCGGTTGCATCGTTCTGTTGTGTGCTTTTGCTTGCGACGATGCAGGCCATCACTTCTTCATCGCGCATTTCATCAACTACGCCAATGACGGCGACGGCGTCGATCGCGGGGTGATCGACCAGGGCGTTTTCAACTTCAACGGCGGAAATATTCTCACCGGATCGGCGGATGATGTTTTTACGGCGCTCGACGAAATGCAACATACCATCGGCCTCTTGCACCACTACATCGCCGGTGTGAAACCAGTTACTGGCCCAGGCGGTTTCGGTGGCGGCTTCATCCTTCAGATAACCTCTGAAAAAGCCGTGCCGTGGATCGTCGCCGCGGGCTCTCACCAGTAATTCACCCGGTGTACCTGTTGAAACTGAATTGCCTGAATCGTCTGCGACGCGTGCTTCGAGTTTTTCTCCCGGCTTGCCGAACGCCCGGGTATCGATCTGGCGTGGCTCGTGGCAATCGCCTATGAAGCGGCCTGTTTCAGTCATACCCCAGACTTCTATCATCGGCACGCCAAATCGTTGTTCGAAGGTTTGATGTAGTTGTGGGGCGATACCGGCGCCCAGTCCAAAGCGCAGGGTATGTGCAAGCTCATCTTCACTGGGTGGCTGCTTTAACAGGATTGGCGGGATGATACCGAGGTAGTGCATGGCGGTGGCGCGGGTGGAGACGATGTCGCTCCACCAGCTATCGGGGTGGAAGCGATCGGGCAATATCATGCAGTTGCCGGTAAGGATGAGCGCGGTCAGTGTGTTAATGCCGGCGTTGATGTGATAGACCGGCAGTGGTACGTATATTCTGTCTGCCCGGTGTTGCAGTGCAAGCCTGCCACCGAGGCTTGCATAGGCGAGACCGGAGGAAAAATGGTACTCCTGATCAATCACACATCCTTTGGGGCGCCCGGTGGTGCCTGATGTGTAGATGATCGCGGCTTCGGCCTGGCGGCCGGTCTCAACTGCGCGAGGTGAGCCCTGAGCCGATGGATAGTCGTCGCTGTGTAGTACGGCGGCAATATCAAGTGATTGTGCGACCCGTTTGAGCTGTTCGATATTATGTTCAAGCCCCAGTGCGAGATCGGCTTCGGCATGTTCGAGCAGATAAGCCAGTTCGTGATCGAGATACTCGGGATTGATCGGGACTTGTGTCGCACCCAGTTTGTACAGTGCGAGCTGGGTGTAGAAATGCTCGGG
>CAKZSB010000484.1 GCA_937920585.1 uncultured Granulosicoccaceae bacterium
ATCCAGCGCCAGCAACATCCATACGGGTGGGGCGATTACTTTTACACCAGACGCTGCCAGTTCCTGCATAGAAGGTTTCCAGCTTCGCGGTTTCTCAATATTGAATGAGCGTTTTCTATATCGACCATCAAGGTACACAGCCTGTTTTGCAAACGCTGGCTCGTGTTCTATCCAGTAGTTGATATCCTCCAGATCAAATGACTGTGGCCAGACATTGTCGGGTGCAATACCGGCAGCTTTGTAGTCATCGATCATTTGCTGTGCGTATGCCTGCTGGCTGTAGTCACCATCAAATGGCATGTCGACACTGGCCGATTTCAATTCCGGCGTCATTTTCAAACCCAGCGTTTTGAACAGTTCAATACTTTCGGCATGGGTTAACAATGTGCCGCGGCTGCTGTATAGATCGGTGCGATACGGCGCAGTGCCGCCCAGGTAAGCTTCAACAGTCGTGGCATCGGGATCTGACGCATCCATCTTGCCTTGCAACATCCTGAATTCCACCAGTGTGATATCGCTGGTGCAGCATTGTGCAGTGGCCTTTTGTGTTCGGTTCCCGTTTGAATCGAACTGTGCCGGTTGAAAGGGCTTAGTGCATTTTGCGGCCAATTCAGGAATGGCCAGTATGTTGGTGGTGGTATGTAAATCACATTGCGAATGGCGGCAAACCAGCTCGCGATCGGCGGTGAATGTGACATCGCATTCCAGTATGCCGGCTCCCATTCTGGCTGCCGCCAGGTAGGATTCTTTGGTGTGTTCGGGAAATTGTAGTGGTGCGCCGCGATGGCCGATCGAAAGGTCGTGGCTTTTCATCGGCATATCTGCGCAACGGGCTAACCGTGTTTTCAGGTCGGATTCATCCATGTCGTCGATCAGAAAATACGGGCGAGGTCCGAGTTGCACGGTGTTGTCTGTCGCATGTCCATCAGCGAAGGCCGGGCGCGGTGGCGCAGCCATAGCCATGGTACCGGCCAGCAACGCGGAAAAAATCAGGTTTTTCATCATCGACCTCATTTCTGTATGAATCGGTAAATAGCTGATTTGAATATGTTATTGCAACAATCGATAGGCGCTTCAAACTGGTGTGCGCAAGTACGCGGCGTGTTGCGCAGTCTGCTGCGTCGCATGGTTTGCAGCGTCGCCATCTGAATACTCTGCGATCATACTCGGTTGACTCAATGCAGGGCATCCGATAGCGTGTTGCGGGCTTGTACGGCTGATTCCTGATCCGGTTAATTTGCCAGCGCGAGCAGATTTCAGAGCATCGCCTGTGCGCCAGGCAAGCCCTACACCGCCTATTCGGAGGATATTTACAGTGAAAAAATTCGTCGCGTTGACCCTTTCAGCTGCAGTACTGGCGGCATCTCCGTTGTTGCAGGCGCGCGAGCTGCGCTCCGCCGGTGCAGCGCCCGAGCCATCCCCCTGGGGCCAGGTGACCAACGCCTTCGTCGATAAAGTGGCCGAGCTATCCGGGGGTGCGCTGACGATCAAGCACTTTCACGCCAGCCAGCTTGGCGATGAGCAAACTACCGTGCGCCAGGTGGCACGCGGCCGCCTGGACATGGGCTTTTTCTCCAACACAGCTACATCGCTGCTGGTGCCGGAATTCGGATTGCTTGCATCCCCTTACACCTTTGCCGATGTCGCACAGGCCGACTGCGTCGCGGACGATCATCTGCTCGATACCTTTGGCGATGCGATGGATGCAGCCGGGGTCGTGCCGATTGCGTTTGCCGAAATTGGTCAGCAGATCATCTTCTCCAAGGAATTGATCAAATCACCAGCCGATCTTGCCGGGGTAAAAATTCGTACCGCCCCCACCAAGACTGACACACTGTTCATGGAAGGTGCCGGTGGCAGTGCGGTGCCGCTTGGCACCACCGACACCATGCCCGCGTTGAAAACCGGTAACGTCAGCGCCGCCACCTGGCCTACGGTATACGGCATTGCGGTGGGCTATCACGAGGTCGCGCCTAACGTCACTGTCTCCAATCATGTCCATCAGATCGGTGCGGTCGTCGTGTCGAAAAAAATCTGGGATTCTTTCAGTGAGGAAGAGCAGGGCTGGATGACCGAGGCCGGCGGTGTCTTCGTCGGGTTGCGCGAAGCGGTACGCAATGCCGAGGGTGGATTGCTGAAGAAAATCGAGGGCGCCGGTATCAATGTCTATCGTCCCAATGATGAAGAGATGGACGCCTGGCGCGCGGTAGCGCCAAAGGTGCAACCGCAGATCGTCGCCGAACTGGGCGGTGCATCAGAGGCCACCTGGGCTGCGATCAGTAGCGCCAAAGAGGCTTGTGCCAACTAGATTGTTGCGGTATGTCGGCTTTCGCTCGCGCGTTACTGACGACGCTGAATCGGTTTGAGTCCGCCGCGGCCACACTGGCTTATCTGGCCGTGGCCGCGCTGCTGATCGGCGATATCGTCGGCCGTGAGTTACTGGGGTCGCCTATCCACGGGGCGCAAAAGATCGCCGTCTACGCGGCAATCGTCGCGGGCTTTCTCGGCCTGTCGCTGGCCACCGCCGATAACATGCACCTGCGCCCGTCGTTTCTCGACGGGCTGATGCCCGGCCGTCTGGTCGAGACGGTTAAGCGACTGTCGGATGCTTTCGCCTGTCTGTTTTTTCTGACCATGGCGGTGTTTGGTGCCCTGTTTGTCGCCGAGTCGATGAAATATTCAGACCGCGCAGCCGTGCTCTACTGGCTGTTGTGGCCAATCCAGATCGTTATCCCCTATGCGCTGACCACGACTGCCATTCGTCACGGCATCTTCGCACTTTGGCCCGCAATGCGGCCAGACGCCAGTCGTACCCATTGATGATGACACATGCTTAGCGTCGGTCTGTTAATACTGGTCATGGCGCTGCTGTTGCTGCGCCAGAACGTCGTTGTCATTCTGCTCGCCAGTGCCGCCTACGTGCATCTGGTGTGGGGCGATGGTCAACTGATCTATCTGATCGAAGACCTTTGGATCAGCCTCGACTACGAAGTATTGCTTGCGATCCCGATGTTCCTGATCGCCGGCAACCTGATGACACGTGGTTCCATCGCCAGCCGCCTGATCGAAATCACACGTCTCGCCACCACCATGCTGCCGGGTGGGCTGGGCGTTGCCACCATCCTCTCCTGTGCCTTGTTCGCCGCGATCTCCGGATCATCGCCGGTAACACTGCTTGCCGTCGGCTCCATCCTCTATCCGGCGCTGTTGCAAAACGGCTACTCCAAACGTTTCTCGCTCGGCGCAGTGACCTCCGGCGGCACACTGGGCATTGTGATACCGCCATCGATCCCGTTGATCCTCTATGGTCTGGTTACCGAAAAATCTATCGCCGATTTATTTATCGCCGGCGTCATCCCCGGCCTGATGCTAACCATGGGGCTGGCAAGCTATGCGCTGTGGCACAACCGCCACCTGCCCACCACACCGTTCGATGGCAAAGCATTCTTCATCGCCGTGCGCACCGGTATCTGGTCACTGTTAATGCCGGTGATACTGCTGGGCGGAATTTACAGCGGCTATTTCTCACCCACAGAAGCGGCGGCCGTGGCACTGGCCTATGGCCTGTTCGTCGAGATCGTTATTCACCGCGAACTGGGCGTGCGCGATTTCTACAGCACTGCTGTCGAGACCGCCAAAATGCTCGGCATGCTGTTCCCGATCGTCGCCGTCGCGCTGAGTCTGAAAACGCTGCTCACTATCGAAGGCATCCCCCAGGCACTGGCAAGCTGGGTCAGCGATTCTGTCAGCAGCAAGATCGCTTTCCTGCTCGCGATCAATGTACTGCTGCTGCTCGTTGGCTGCCTTTTCGACGTCGTCTCCGCCATCCTCATTCTCGCCCCGCTGCTGCTCGGTCCGGCGATGGCACTCGGCATCGACCCGATCCACCTGGGCGTGATCATGGTGATTAATCTTGAGATCGGATTCCTGACGCCGCCAATCGGCCTGAATTTGATTGTGGCGATGACGGCGTTTAAAGAAAACTTCAAAGAGATCTGTATTTCTGTATTGCCGTTTATTGCAATTATTCTCGTGGTATTGATGATAGTGACGCTGGTGCCGCAGACGGCGTTGTGGTTGGTGCAGTAGTGATATGAGAGTTCGGAGCGCTCGCGTAATATTGTCTCTATTTTTCGAGAATGGCGACCGATACTTCAATACCAG
>CAKZSB010000485.1 GCA_937920585.1 uncultured Granulosicoccaceae bacterium
GCTTCTTATGTATGGCCGGGAAAGCTGGGCGAGCAATCCGGCAGAAGATGGCCGTTCAAGTCACTTTGCCAACGCGACCGTTCAGTGCATCGACAATGCCGGCCACTGGGTACATCACGATCAGCTCGATGAATTCCTGCAGCGCGTCAAAGACTTCCTGTAGAAAAGCGCTACCGCGCGCGCACCCGACTCGATTCCGACAGTCCATCCAGCACCTCAATTCGAATGCCATCGGAGAGGCCAACTTCTATCGACCTGCGCTCAAACTGCTGTTCCGCCACTTCTACATTCACAAAAACTTTATCGCCCTCGAACTGCAACACCCTTTCGTCCAGGGTGAGTACCTCATCGCGCCGATCGAGAACGACATCGGCGGTTGCACTGTAGCCTGCCCGCACCGTGCTCGATTGCGTGTCTGTCATCGCGGCGCGAATCTCGAATTGCACCGATCCTTCGTTCGACTCACCTTTGGGCGAGATAAACTCCAATACACCTTCAAACAGCACATCCTCGATTGCACCAATTGAAATCTGCAGAGCCATGCCCTCCCGAATTCGGCCCACTTCGGATTCGTCAACCGTACCAATAAAGACCATATCAGTCATATCCGCGATGGCGGCGATTGTCGTGCCTTCATTAAAGTTATTGGTCTCGGTGACCGACTCGCCCTGCTTGACTGAAACATCCAGTATCGTGCCGGCTACTGTGGCACGAATTTCATTGGAAATGGCGCCACCGTCTTCGGCTCCTCCCTCGCGCAGTACGCGTAGATTTTTTTCCGCACCCTCCAGCTCTTCGGCGCGTATATCAAATTCATAGCGGTATTTATCGTACTCGCCGCGACTAATCAGCTTCTGATTGAAAAGTTGCCGAAATCGGGCAAGTTCACTTTTGGCATTGTTTGAACTGATGCGTGCAGTATCAACGCGCGCCTGCGCAGAATTCAAAGTGACCGCATCGGGCAACAACTGGATTCTGGCGATAAGCTGACCGCGTTCGATCAGTTCCCCGGGTTGCACAAAGAGCTCATCGACAACACCGGATACGCGAGGTTTAATCGCCACCTCGAGCCGCGGCACAATGCTGCCGGTCGCGACCGCCTTGCTGATGATCGTGCCGATCTGTGGTGCAATCGTCTCTATCCTGACCGGCGCCTGGCGGTTGCGATTGATCAGGAAGTACAAGCTGCCAAGCAGTAAAAGCACAACCAGTGTGGCGACTACTATTCTGATGATTTTTCCAGTCAATGTTCTACTCCGACCTCAGCGCTTCTGCAGGATCGATTCGGGTGGCGTGGCGGGCGGGAATTACCGTTGCCAGCACTGCGGCCAGCGCGAGCGCCAGCATCGCAGCGACGGCCACTCGCATGTCGACAAATGGCGTGCTGAACAACACGTCGCTATCGGCACTGGCGACCTCACGGGTGAAGAGGTCGATAATCTGCAGCGCAGCCAGACCGGCCAGCAACCCGGCCAGCCCGGCGACACCCACAAGTGTTGAAGTTTCCAGCAAAATCATTCGCACAACGGCAGCCGGGGTCGCACCAATGGATTTTCGTATCGCAAACTCGCGTCGGCGCTCGCGAATGACAATCAGCATGATGTTGCTCACACCCAATACTCCGGCAAGCAGCGTTGCGATACCGACGGTCCAGATAAAACCACGAATACCGGTAAAGAGATTGCGAATACGCAGATAATCTTTCTCTGAGTTCCAGTCACCGAAGGCACGCCGGTCATGCGGAGCGACCCTGTGCAGGCCGGCTAACAGTTCACGCACTTCAAGGGCCAGATGCTCACTGCGCACGCCGGGCACAGGCACCATGGAAAAGTAGTTTATTCGCTTGCCACGGTTGAACACTTGTTGAAACGTCGATAGCGGTGTGAACACTGTACTGCTCAGGCGCTCGCGGTCTTTGCCATAGCGTTGCGGCCGAAAAATACCCACAACGGTAAAACTGATTTGCCTGATTTGAATACGTTCGCCAAGCGGATTCACATCACTGCCGAACAGCTCTTCGTGTACACGCTCACCGATGACCACGACCTTGCGCCGCTGTGCGATATCGAGCTGATTGATAAAACGCCCGACCTGAATGTCCATCGGGATAATATATTCCAGCGCGGGTGTATCCCCCATCACTTCAGCTTCGGTAACTTTCGTACCGCGGCGCACATCGTTGCGCCCGCGCCATCGACCAAGCCGTGCCCGCGGGGCCAGATGCGCGACACTGTCAAGACCTGCCTCAATGGCGGTTGTGTCGTCGTTATTCAATCCTACCGCGCGCCCCGGCGCCAGGCCCTGCCATGGCTCGGATGTTCTGCTTCCCCACAGGTACAGTGCGTTAGATGCATAGCCCTGCATACTGCGATTGACGCCCACCTCAATTCCGTTGCCAAACCCGAGCATCACGATGAGGATGAAAATCCCCCAGAATATGCCGGACGCCGTGAGTAGCGTGCGCGTTCGATTGCTGCTCAGCGCGCTGTAGACCTCGCGCCAGATATCGCGATCAATCACGTTGTTGCAACGCCTCAACCGGATTGACGGCAGCGGCGCGTCTGGCGGGCAAATAGCCTGCCAGCGTGCCGGCAAACACAACGAGCAGAGTCACTGCCGCCACCACCGGTGTGTTGACATCCGGTTGATAGATGTAGTCATTTTCAACGATCGTGGCTTTCAGCAATTCCAGTAGCCCCAGGCTGGCCAGTAAGCCCAGATAGCCTGCAATGGCGGTGATGATCAATGATTCGGCGACAATCAAACGGGTGATCGCCGCCGGTGTAGCACCAAGCGCTTTGCGAATGCCGATTTCACGTCGCCGCTCGGCCACGGAGATCACCATGATATTGCTCACTGCAAGAATGCCGGTCAGCACCGTGCCTGCACCGACAATCGCAACAAAGACACGGATCCAGAAAAAAAGATCGGTGACTTTCTGGTATTCATCGAGATTGTTATAAATTCGCACAGCGCGTTCATCGCTAACGGCGAAATTGTGCCGGTCGGCCAGCAGCTCGCGGGTTTGCTGTTCGCTCGCTTTGCTCTCCTCCCAACTCGCATCACCGACGGTATACAGCAGCTGGTGCACACGCGAGCCGGCACCGTAAACCAGCTGTGCGGTCGACACCGGCAGGTAGATTTTTTCCTGTTCCGAACGCCCTCCTTCATCTCTGAAAATACCGACAACCCGATAAGTGCTGGCGTTGATGGCGATAGACTCGCCCAGTACCGCTTCATCTTCGAACAGCCCTTCAACCACTTTGACCCCGATAACTGCAACTTTGCGGCGCTCGCGAATATCCAGTTCGTTGATAAATCTGCCTTCGGTGATGATAGATTTTTCAAGATAGAGATGATCGGGATGCACTGCACGGATGTCGTAGGAAGAGGTGCGATTCTGATAAGTAACGATGGAGTCGCCGCCGGGGTAATAGCGGGCGGTGATTCGGTCGGCAACATCGAGATTGTCGTTCAGGCGATCGAAGTCATCGTTACCAAACTTTATCGACCGGCCGCGCGGGTGGCCCTGGTGTGCAACCGTTGTTTTACCCTGATAAACCCTGATGCTATTGACGGCATCGTCGCGAAATTGCAGTTCAACACCGTTTTGTATGCCCTTGCCCGCACCCAGCAGCAACACCAGCATGAAAACGCCCCAGGCTACGGTCAGCACTGCCAGTGCCGTACGGGTTTTGTGGGTACGCAGGCTCTGCGCTATTTCCTGCCAGGTGTCGGTGTCGATCATTCGAGCCGCTCGTCACGAGCAATATCACCATCGCGCAGTTGCACCGTGCGGCGCGTTTGCGCTGCGATGTCTTCCTCGTGCGTCACGATCAGTACGGTGACGCCTTCATCATTGACATCGCGAAACAACTGCATGATTTGCGCTGACGTCTCGCTATCCAGTGCGCCGGTAGGCTCATCGGCCAGTAACAGCGCAGGTTTTGTAATCAGCGCTCTGGCAACCGCGACCCGCTGAGCCTGCCCACCTGAGAGTTCGGCCGGTTTGTGCTCGGCCCTGCCAGCCAGCCCGACCCGATCCAGATAGTCCATCGCAAGCTGATTGCGTTCCCGGCGCGGCACGCCCTGGTAGTACAAAGGCAAGGCGACATTCTCGACCGCGCTCTTGTGATTAATGAGATTGAATGACTGAAACACAAAACCGATAAAGCGGTTGCGATAGTGTGCGGCCTGTTTTTGCGTGAGGTCGCGAATAGCCGTGCCGTTCAGGGTGTAGCTGCCGCTGTCGTAGCTGTCGAGAATACCGAGGATGTTCAGCAAGGTGGATTTTCCCGACCCCGATGAGCCCTGCACAGAGACGAAATCACCGCTCTCTATCGACAGGCTGATGCCCTTTAGCGCCTCGACCCGGTTGTCTCCCAGCTGGTAGGTTTTGCGGACATCCTGAAGCTTGATCATTTAACGTGCTGGAACATCTGGCATGAGTAAAAATATTCTAGTGGATGCTGACAATAAATCCGCTCGAAGGAGTCGATTCAGGGAACCGGTTTCTACATTCACGATTGTACAGCGCTACTGAAGCCCGGCCGCGCGCCCGCTCGCATTATCGCCACCAGCAGATGACAATTACGCCTTGAGATCTCCCTCGGGGCGCGGTGCTGGCCGTTCACCACGATCATAGCCTTCCCAGCCCTGACCGTTGAAAACGTCATGACCTAATTGAGCCAGCACATAGGGAAAATCCACCATCACCCAGTTGTCGACAATTTTCCCGTCCACAACCTTCCAGAAATCCATATAACGAATCTCGACTTGCTTGCCAGTCGCGGCAATACCCATGAATTCACCACTGTGAATCGCCTGCTGACTGCCAAAGGCTGCCGCCCACTGACCGTCGAACAGACGGGCTTCATCGGTGCAGATCTTGTCGGAGAATGCCGCCTGAAAGGGTCGCTGCCAGTTGTCCTGGAACTCGGACAGGCCGTTTTTCGTGCCGCAGCCGAAATTGCCGAGCCAGCGAAAACTGCCGGAGAAATACTCGCCGATATCGTCGATACGATGATCGTTCAAGCCATCGACCATGCCCTCGATGACCCGACGTGTACTGGCGGTTTGAGTCGGATCGTTGTCCGCGGTTAGCACCGCTTGTTCGGGTCTGTTTCCGGCCACGCTTTCTTCCTGTTGCTGTTATCAGCCGGAGCATGACAGCAATCGATTAATGGCACAATCCAGCACTTTGCGACGGCCAGGCAGCGTCGCAGTGGCCGAACACGATCACTGCAGTGATACGTATCCCTTACAGTTGCTTATATTTTGTTACAGGAATTAGCCGACTATTTCCCATAAACAGCGAAAATTGCTAATCCGGTCGCCGTGATGTCTAATGGGCCGACGAGAGGCAACTAGGGAAACCCGCAAGGTCGCGAAATCCGCTATCGCGCTCCGGTTAGCTCCGCCTCTCGAGGGAGAAGAACATGAGCACAGCCAGTTTAGGAAGGCGTTACCGACGTTATAAACAGCACTACATGCATGTTAATCCAGGCATGTTTTTCATGCTCGATTCGCTAATCGTTTTAGGGAAATTGCTGGTCTTTGCATTAGGCGCTTTCCTGGTCTACAAATTGGTCATGCAATTGTAGGTACAAACCGCAGTGGCATTAACCACCTAAAGCGTCGTAGACTGGGGGTCGACGGGAGATTATGATAGGAAGAAAGTCTTCCGCCCCTTTAGCTAACTACCTCGGGACACATACGCAAATGAAGCTCTTGAGATGGACAAGACGTTACCGACGTCACAGACGTCACTACTCACAACCGGATGATTCCATGCACCGGGTAGATTCAGCCATCGTGATTGGCAAACTACTGGTCTGCGTCAGCTGTTTGTTCATGTTGGTTTTTATCGCGCTGCAGCTGCGCTAGTCTGGCAGCCGCGCCGTCTGCCGTACGACCAGGCGCGCCGGAATAACCGCGGCACGCGAGCGCACCGATTGCTGCTCAATCTGCTCCAGCAGAATTGACACCGTCGCCTCGATCATCTGGCGGGGTTCCTGGGAGACTGTCGTCAGCGCGTAGCCCTGCCACGCCGCCTCCGGCACGTCGTCATACCCGACCACTGAAATATCGTCCGGTATTCGCAAACCAAATTCCGCCCTCAGCACATCCATAACCGCAAATGCCATGTGATCATTGGCGACAAAAACCGCATCGGGCCGATTGTCAGCAGCCATCAATGTGCGCGCTGCCGCTGCTGCACCATCAAACTTGTATCCGCCCACCGCCCGCGCGAACACTGTCATGCCGTGCTGGGCAAGCCCCTTGTAGAAGCCTGCCTCACGATCGCGATTAGTGGAAGAGTCCTCAGCGCCCGCGATATATGCAATGCGCTGATGACCGGCACGGGCCAGCAGATCGGCAACCAGGCTGCCACCTTCGATATTATCTGAAGTGACACTACTGGCTGGCGACGACGCTACATAGCGATTGAGCTGGACGATTGGAATACCGGTACGGGCACATTCGGCCGCAAGCCTTGAAGACAGGGTCGCAGAGGCCATCACAATACCATCCACCTGATATTGCAGGATTCTCTGTACCACTTCGTCCTGCTTGCCCGGTTCGGTCATAAACAGCAGCACGTGGTAGCCACGGCTTTGCAGTGACCGGGACAACTCCTCCAGCACGACAGGATAAAACTGGTTATCGAGATAGGCTGCCAACAGCGCGATCAGTCGGGACCGGCCACTGGTCATGGCGCGCGCCAGCGCATTGGGTCGATAGCCCAGTTCACGCGCAGCGGCCTGCACCCGGTTGCGGGTTTCCTCTGAAATGCTTGCACCGTCGGTAAACGCGCGACTGACGGCCGACTGCGACACCTTTGCAAGCTTTGCTACGTCATCTGATGTCACGCCACTTTTAGTCATGACTCGATCATTCCGGTTTTTAGCACCGGCGTCCAGTCCCGCGAGCACAGTTGAGAGGCTGTGACCATTCTTTGAACTTATGCCGCGGGCGTTATTCTAAAAAGCCGCCAGATCCATCGCCGGACTCGTGTACCAATTCGTAACACGACGGGCACCGGTGCAGACACCGCGCCGCCACGTTTCAAGTATCATCCTGAAATAATCAACATCGAGGCAGACCAAGTGACTCTCAAAGCCGTGCGATACTGCCTGATCAGCACTCTGATGATTCTGCTTGGCGGCTGTGCGACCACGCGCGTCGAGGCGCCGATTAACGATCCGTTCGAATCGGTTAATCGAAAGATCTATGCCTTCAACTCGCACCTCGACAACTACCTGATCAAACCCGCCGCCAAAGGATACAAGCGCGTCGTACCGGATCCGGTCGAACACGGGGTGACCAATTTTTTCACTAACATTTTCACCGTCAACATCATCGTTAACGACGTTCTGCAGGGCAACCTTCGACAAGCCGGAAGTGACCTGGGTCGCCTGGCAATCAACAGTACCGTCGGGTTGCTCGGGTTTATCGACGTCGCCAGCAGACTCGGTATCGAGCGCAACTACGAGACGTTCGGCATTACCTTCGGCAAATGGGGCGTCGCTGAGGGCCCCTTTCTGATGCTGCCACTGTTTGGCCCCTCAAATCTGCGCGCCGCGGTTGGCCGCATCCCGGGCTCGTATACCAGCTATCCGCGCTATATCGAAGACTTCGGCACTGCCGTGGCAATCCAGGCCACTGAAATTGTCGCCTTTCGGGCCGAACTGCTCGGCACCGACAATCTGCTCGACGAAGCGGCACTCGATCCGTATATATTCCTGCGTGATTTCTGGCTGCGTCGCCATCGCACGCGCGTGCTGGAACATCAGGTACCGGGCGACACACCAGAAGAGCAGACTTACGACCTCGGCGACGAAATAGACGAGCTCGATACACTCGATTGATCAGCGTGCCCGGTACCGATAGCACTTACCCAACCGTTATCTCTGGCGGGATTGAGCACCTGTGACCGCACCTTTCGTATACGAGCTGCTGGCTGAAACGTTTATCAACGAGCAGCCGGGGCACTGCTTCGCGTTGCTGGGCGACGCCAATATGAACTGGGCTCAGGCGATGCATCAACGCGGCTGCCCGTTTACCTACGTACGCGACGAGCACTGTGCAGTGTCAGCCGCGATGGCGTGGTCACGCACGACTGGCAAACCGGGTATTGCAACCGTCACCTGCGGCCCGGGCCTGACGCAGATCATGACCGCGTTGCCGGTAGCCGTGCGCGCCAATATCCCGCTGGTGATCTTTGCCGGCGAAGCGCCGTTGCACAAGCCCTGGTACAACCAGGCGATAGATCAGGCGCCGTTTGTAAAAGCCTGCGGTGCCTGCTACCAGCCGCTGCATAGTATTGGGCTGATGGCCACCCAGGTACGCGACGCATTTCTCTATGCGGTTGAGCATCAAACGCCGGTGGTGCTGGGGTTGCCATTCGATCTGCAGAATCGGCCCGTCCCGGACAACATAACACGACCAGTACCATCACATCAGTTATTGCCAGCCCCCGTTGCCGCGCCTCCCAACCCGGTGGAACTGACCGCAGCACAGCAGCGAATAGTAGCGGCGAAAAAGATCATCATCATGGCGGGCCTGGGCGCGATTCGCAGCAACGCTGGCGATGCCTGTCGGCAACTGGCCGCACAGACCGGCGCACTGCTGGCAACCACCCTGCCAGCGCGCGGAATTTTTCACGATGACCCCTGGTGCATCGGTATCGCAGGTGGTTTTTCAACCGAACTCTGCCGGCAGTACCTGGCCGAGGCGGACCTGATCATCGCCGTGGGTTGTCGGCTGACGAGCCACAATTCAAGCGATGGAAAACTGTTTGCCGCCGAGCGCGTACTTCATGTTGATGTCGCGCCTCGCGCCGTCAGCCAGGGGCGAATTGCGTCCCACAGCCAATTGCGTGGCGATGCCCGGCTGATCATTGAAGCCTTGCAGCAATCGCTGCCCGAACAGGCCGCAAGCGATAACGACTGGCGCAGCGACAGCACCGCGGCAAAGATCGCCACCACACCGCCGGACAGCCATATCTATCCGGCCGAGCCCGGTCTGCACGATCCTCGCGAGGTGGTCGCTGCGCTCGACGATACGATCCCCAAACACTGGCACACAGTGAATTCATCCGGTCATTGTTCATGGTTCTTCGCGCAGTTAAAACAGCGCCCGGCAGATCGATTTCTTACCATTCGCGAGTTCGGCGCGATTGGCAATGGCCTGTCCTATGCGATGGGTGTTGCCGTTGCCAGCCCCGCGGAACCCGTTGTGCTGTTCGATGGCGATGGTAGTTTTCTAATGCATGCGCAGGAGCTTGAAACCATTCGTCGCCACGGCCTGAAAATTCTTGTCGTGGTCATGAACGACGGTGGCTACGGCTCGGAAATTCACAAATTGCGCAGCAGAGGATTACCCGAACACGGCGCCGTGTTTGGCCGCACTGAACTGGCCAGCATCGCGCAAGGGTTTGGCATTGAAGGAGCGCGAATCGATGATCTCGCTCAGCTCGACAGCGCTCTGACCCGTTTTATCAACCATGACGGCGCCGCACTGTGGGATTTTCATGTGTCCGATAAAATCGTTTCACCCGCACTGCGCAAATAACTGCCTCAGCCAAACTCGCAAGACCGGCTATACGCAATCAAAACTGTACACGGTCGAGTGCCGATACTGCTGCCCGGGCCGCAGAACCACTGATGGGAACGATGGTTGATTGATCGCATCGGGAAAGCCCTGCGCCTCCAGACACAACGCGCCATGCGAGCCATAGCGCTGGCCGAGCTTACCCGCCAGTTCATTCAAATGATTGGCGCTGTAAAACTGCAGCCCAGGCTGGGTCGTCGATACCCGCATCCGCCGACCACTGACGGGCTCGAATACTTCGGCCGCAAAGACAGGTCTATCGACTTGCGCCGCTCTGAGCACCCAACAATGATCGTAACCGGCCGCGATCTGCAGTTGATCAAATGCAGCTTCGATTCGCTCACCAATGGCCCGCGGCGCGCGAAAATCCATCGGCGTGCTGGCCACCGGATCCATACGATTTAACGGAATGTTCTGCGCATTGGTTGGCAGGTAGGCGTCGGCGTGCAACTGCAACTCATGGTTGTACACAGCACCGCGCCGGGCATTGGTGTGACCCGCCAGATTGAAGTAGGCATGATTACTCAGATTGACCAACGTCGGCTGGTCAGTTGTGGCTAGATAATCTATGCACAATTCGTTTTCATCGCTCCAGCGATAGGAGACCTCGATCGACACACGCCCGGGGTAACCACCGTCACCATTGTCACTTGCTGTGCTTAAAACCAGCGCACCATCATCGAAACGGGCACTCCAGCGTCGCCGGTGAATACCGGCACTGGCACCGTGCAAGTGGTGCTCGCCCTGGTTCGCCTCGAGCTGGTATTGCCTGCCATCAAGGGTGAAACGAGCATTGCCAATGCGATTGGCGACTCTGCCGACAATGCAGCCTAAATAGGCGTGACACTGCTCGTAGCCGGCAACCGAATCATAGCCCAGCACGACATCGGCAAACTCTCCACGCCGATCGGCAACCTGCAGCCCTGTAACCGTGGCACCATAATCTGTGATTTCGAGTTTCGCCCCGCTGCTGTTGCACAGGGTATGCAACGTGGCATCGGCGCCATTGGCCATGCACCCGAATGAACGGGTGTCGTGTTGAGGCATATCAGCTGGCAGTTGGCGCAACGTGCGGTACATCGGTCTGCGCCACGCCGCTATCGCTTGCGGCATCGACCAGACTTTGCCAGGTCTCAAGCGGCAAACTGACGCCGTTGGCACGCCGTTCGGCACGCGCCCGGCGTTCGGGATCACCCGGTATCATTACCGGATGATCGGCATCGGCCGGTTTGGCTGCACGAACAAAGTCGATGTATTGCGCTACAGACGCCGCAAACTCATGGCCATCGTCTATTGCCACGGGATTTAGATAGAAAGAAAGCATGCCGTTGTAAGGCCCTTCTCCTGGACCGCTGGGTCCGGAACCTGTTAGCGCGCCTGCGAGCAATTCACAGGCAATCGCGAGCCCCGAGCCCTTGTGATCACCCATTGCCGTTAAGGCGCCGGCGCCGGCGCGCGGATTGGGAACTTCACCCGGAGCCACTTCACCGTACAGGGCATGCGGATTGTCCGTAAGTTGCCCGGTCTCGTCGATCAGACCACCCTGTGGTGGCTTAGGACCGCCCTTGAGCGCAATCAAAGCCTTGCCCTCGGCGATTCTGGACGTGGCAAAATCCAGCACAAAGTCATCGCCATCAGGGTTGGGTACACCGATCGTAACCGGTGCTGTTGACATACGGCGCTCGGCACCACCGAACGGTGCCACCAGCATACTTCGCGCGACATTGACAAAATGCACGGAGACGAATCCGGCATCGCAGGCACGTTCCGCCCAGGCACCGATTCGCCCCAGATGCCCCGCGCGGCGCAATGCGACGAGCCCGACACCGTGCTCACGCGCCTTATCAATACCAATATCCAGCGCCTGCTTTCCCAGCACCTGACCAAACCCGTACTGGCCATCCAGCAACACAAATGCACCGCCGTCGATAACTGTCTCCACCGACTGGCCAAACTTCATGTGACCGCGCCGCATGTCACGCAAATAGCGTGGCACTCGCACCACACCGTGGCTGTCGTGACCGGAAAGATTGGCCTCGACCAGATTTTCCCCGATTGCCCGCGCCTCCGGCTCAGCAGCTCCCGCGGCAGCAAAGGTAGCGGCGATAAACGAGGCCAGCTCGTCGGCCTGTACAACAACAGACGGAACATTCAAAAGAACTTTTCCTCACAGATTTCGGCGTGACAGGCCGAAGTGGTTAAACGTGCTGGCCACCATTCACATGGATTTCTGCGCCCGTTACATAGCGCGCCTGCTCGGAGCAAAGGAAGTAAATCATCGAAGCCACTTCCTCGGGCGTTCCCAGTCGTCCCAGCGGAATAGAGGCTATCAGCTCTTCAGTGCCAGGCGACAGGATAGAGGTATCTATCTCACCCGGGGCGATCGCATTGACCTTGATACCGAAGCGACCGAAGTCGGAGGCCATCTCTCGTGTTAGTGTGGCGAGCGCCGCCTTGCTGCAGGCATAGGCACTGCCGGCGAATTTGTGCACCCGGCTGCCGGCGATTGACGTCACGTTGACAATGCCGCCCTTGCCTTGCTCGAGGTTGTCACGCAGCCCCTGGGCCAGCAGCACCGGCGCAACGAGATTGACCTTGAGTACCTGTTGCCAGACCGCTGGCGGCGTATCGATCGAGCCCAGCCGAAGACCGTCATCGTTTTTGGGTGAAATGGCAGCATTATTGACCAGCGCATGCAGTGCGGCGCCACCAAGCCGGTTGCGCATTTCGGCGATTCCGGCGGCAAGGCTGTCATCGTCGGACAAGTCGATCTGAATATGATCCTCAGGACCCGAACTCCAGGGGCAGTCCTCAGGGAAAGACTGCCGGGAACAGGTAATCACACGCCAGCCAGCCGATGAAAATCGCTTTACGGTCGCATGGCCGATTCCGCGACTGGCACCCGTGAGAATCACCGTTTTACGCTCTTCCGGTTCCGATGATCGACCCGGGGAGGCAGCCACTGAGCTTGCGCCCATCGCCACTATTTCCTGCACGCTGCTAGCCGTGAAATGCTCAATTTGCTTTGCCCCGCCGATTAATGAGAATGATTATCATTACGTAGCCAGCCTGTGTCAACCGGCTCACTGATTACTTATATCACCTGACGCCGAGAGCGCCGCATAAATGCGCAGAATTCGTGCAAGAAGCCGCGAATCGTCCACAAGCTGTACTCTGGCGGTAAATTGATCGTAAATTGAATTCACACGGGTCGGCTGCAGATTAACTATGCCGTTACCCGATTCGGGTAAACCGAAAAGCGAGGAGAGTCACTATGAAATCAGTTACCTTTCTGGTCAGCGTGTTGTTGGCGACAGCAATGACCTCCCAGGCCAACGCCCACGGAAAGCGTGATCCGCTGGCACGTCAGGCCGCTATGAGCACCATCATACAGGCAGTTGATGCCGGCACCGCAGCCAGTATCGAAACAAGAGCAAAGTTGATCCGGGAACAGCATGCCAGGCTGAGGACATTGCAAGGCACATCACCATCCGACAACACAGCGATACGGGCGGCGCGTAAAGATTTGCGCAACACCCGAGACGAAATGGGTGAAGAGATTCAGCGTGTACTGACCGAGCAGCCGGAACTGCGCACCCGGCTCAAACAACAGCGCAGCGCTTTCCGGCAGCAACGCCTGCTCACACGATTTACCGTGGCCAACGACGAAGCGTTTGCCACGCTGCTCAACAGCGCGCCGCAAGCGCTGCACGAGCAATTGAGCATCAATCGGGGCTTGCTTGCCGATGCGCGGGCCACGGTGCGCGAGGCGCGAGACAATGGCGCCACCCGAACGCAAATAAAATCACTGCGCCGCTCCTCTCGAGACCTGTACCGCGCGCAGCGTTCCATCATTGGCCAGATCCTGGGCAACGACGAACAGGCGCAAGCTCAACTCCTGGCGATGGCATCTGATGCCGGATTTAACCACAAGCGGAAACGCTGGCACTAAACTCATCGGGCCGCACTCGTGCGGCCCACTTGCCGGAGCCCGTTTATTTTTTGTTTTTCCCGGGCTTCTTGCCCGCTTCGGCTCCGGCTTTTCCCTCTTTGCCTTTCTCGCCCTTGCCTTGTGCAGCAGTCAGCGAATCCGGATTTTTCTGCCCGCCTCGCACGAACGCGCGGTGATGCCCGGCCATCATTGCTGCCCGCTCGCGATCGGACATCTGTTCCCAGCGAGCCTTTGCCTCCTCGATCGGCCGGGCTGCCTCCTGCTGATCCGTAACCGCCTCGGGAAAATCACTTTGCCAGGGTTCCGTGCTGTACAGATCGCCAGCGATTGCGATCACCGGCAGCAGCAGAACTGCCAACACAGAAAACCGGTATCTTAAATTCAGGCGGCTTACCACTCTCAACGTGCTGTCTCCATAGCGCGGTGCAACGGCACAACTCGAATGCCCGCCAGCAGACGGATCGACAACAGGAACTGACGACTGCCAGCCGCGGTTCTTAACCTTGCCAAACCGGTTTTGACGACTCCGACATCTGGCACTGTTCAACAGCAGATTTCGCAAAGACACCATCGCGTCGCGAGTCACCGTGGCATACTGTCCTGAGTTCATGGCGGCGACTTCGTTCGCGGCCCCAGGCTGCTTCAAGCCCGACACACCAAGGTTCAATGCCAAAAGATTCTCCGCCCACCGTATTGCCGGACAACTACTATCTCGACAACTTCAATACCCTGGTCGAATTTGTCGCCGAGCACTACTGGCAACTACTGAATAACGAAGAACAGAGCTTCTATCGGCGCTATCAATCGCTGGACACACCTGCACAGCGGCTCTACATCAGGCTGCTCTCGCGCCGCAAATCGTTGTTTCGCCAAAGCAAACTGCACTACGAGGAAATCGGCCATCTCGACCAGGCAGCCATTCGGCTGGAGCAGGCAGGGCTTGTGGCAATCGACCCGCAACTCGATATCGAAACCCTGTTACAACTATTTACCCGCACCGACATCCAGCACGCGCTCGGTGTAAAAAGTCAGTCCGGCCGGCGAGCACAACTGCAGCAAGCTATCTCTCAACATCCACAAGCACTGGCCAAACTGCGCCGACACGAGCGCATCATCGCCGTACTCGAACAACAAAATTTCACGGTTTTCCGGCTGTTGTTCTTTGGCAATCTGTATCAGGATTTAACCGCTTTCGTGTTACGCGATCTTGGCCTGCAGCGCTACGAGCCCTATCGAATCGACACCGACACACTGCCCTTTCGCAGCCGCTCGCAACTGGACAAACACCTGCACTACTATGCCTGCCGCGAATTGTTCGATACAGCCGCCGCCCAGGGAACTACCGCACTGCTGGCGCTGAATGAACAACTGCCCGAACCGGCCGCCGACGATCACGCACTGCAACGGCGCACAGAAAAGCTCGCGCTGGCAATCGCTCGCCAACTGGAGCGCGAGCAGGCGAACGATGAAGCACTGTCTATTTATCGGCAAATCGTTCGCGCCCCTGCTCGTGAACGCCTGACCCGCCTGTTGGCCAAAGCCGGAGACACCTCAGCGGCGCTGGCCCTTTGTACGCAAATCATCGAGGCACCGACCTGCTCCGAAGAATTCCAGTTTGCCGCGCAATTTGGCCAACGGCTGGCGAAGAAAAACAAAATGCCCTGGCAGGGCCAGGCCACCCCCACCGCACCCGCCACCACAACAATTACTCTGCCGCAGACCGAGCGCTCGGTAGAACTGACTGCCGCCGCTCACTTTCAACAATGGGGCCAGTGTTACTACGTTGAAAATGCCTTGATCACCGGCGTGCTGGGTTTAGCCATCTGGGATATTGTTTTTGCAGCGATGCAGGGCGCTTTCTACCACCCGTTTCAAAATAGTCCGGCAGACTTCAACGACCCCGACTTTCGGGTGGCGCGACAGCATCTGCTGTTGAAACGATTTGCCGAGCTGGAAAACGGCGCACTGCCCGGGCTTGTAGCAGATAACTGGCAAAACAAATTCGGCATCACCAATCCGCTGGTGAGCTGGCGACACCTGAATATCGAGGTACTGGAACTTGCTATCGATAAAATTCCGTTAAACGACTGGCTCGCCCTGTTTGAATATCTCTTGCAGGATCTTCGCAACCATCGAAACGGCTTGCCCGATCTGATTTTCTTCCCCGCAAGTGGCGGCTACCAGCTAATCGAAGTCAAAGGCCCGGGGGACAGATTGCAAAATAATCAACGCCGCTGGATGGCACAATTTAACGCCAGCGGCATCAACCACAGTGTTGTTAATGTTGAATGGGAGTCGACTGTTACCGCCCATGCCTGAGATAGTCAAACTCTCAGTGGGCAAACTGGTTTCGTTCGCCTGCAGAAGCGGCGATTTGCACCCCAGCGGACCCGCCGGTCCTACCGCGCAACAGGGCCAGGCTGTTCACAAGGCGCTGCAGGCGGAACGCAGCGAAAGTACACAGGCCGAAGTTCTGGTAAAAAACGAAATCAGGGTTGGCACTTTCACCGTCAAGCTTCAAGGTCGTATAGACCTCGTTAATCACAGCGACGATGCGATCAGGCTCGGTGAGATAAAAAGCACCTATGTGCCCGCCGACAACATCCCGCAATCGCAAAAAGACCTTCACGCGGCACAATTGAAAGTGTACGGCTATTGTTATTTGCTGCAACAGGAGACCACGCCGGAACCCGACAGCACCATTACGCTGGAGCTGATCTGGTTCAATATAAAGTCGGGGAAGAAACACACCGAGCACAGCAATTTCAGGTATGCCGAACTGGAACAATTTACCCTGAGCGCGCTGGATCTTTATCTGCAATGGTATGCGCAGGTCAACGAGATCCGAAAACGCACGCTGACATACGCGGTGCAGGCGCAATTTCCACTGGGAGAATTTCGCAAGGGTCAGCGAGAGATGGCGGCGGGCATTTACTGCAGCGCACGCGATGCCGGCAGTCTGCTGCTGGAGGCACCCACCGGTATCGGCAAGACTATCAGCGCGATGTTCGCCGCAAGCAAGGCGCTGGGTGAAAAACATATCGATCGATTCATCTACCTGACCGCCAAAAATTCCGGCAGACAGGCCGCAGCGCGCGCCTTGCACCAATTGAAAGACGCCGGGCAAACCTTAACCGCCATCACCATTACCGCCAAGAAGACAACCTGCCACTGCAGCAACGGGCGCTGCACGCTGGATGATGACGGTCGCTGCCCGTTGACGATCGGTTTTTTCGATCGCCTGCCCGCCGCCCGAGAGTCACTGATAGATCGCGGCGTCATCACACCGGAACACATCGACGAGACTGCCGCGCAGTATCAACTCTGCCCGTTCGAGCTCATTCAGCAAATGCTGCCGTGGGTCGACGCTATCGTCTGCGATTACAACTATGTGTTTGATCCACTGGTGCGATTTGCCTTTTTCGAAGAGACGGCAGCACGCAGCCTGCTGCTGGTCGATGAAGCGCACAACCTGCTCGATCGCGCACGGTCAATGAATTCGGCACGTCTCAATCGCAACGATATACGCATGGCAGCGGCCGACATTAAAACCGGCAATCCGCTCCTCCACAATGAATTGCTGCGTCTCAATCGTGCGATCAGCCGCTGGTCGAACAGCTGCGAGGGCGACGAAAGCGCCTGTAATGAGCCGCCCAAAGCGATTGGCAAAGCCATTTCACGTTGCATGGAAACCATGGCAGATTCCCAGCCGGGCGAACGGGCATCGAGTGAGTCAATGGCCGATCTGGCCAAAGAGATTTTTCGCTATGCCGTGATTGAGGATCTCTTTGCAAAACACCATCGGACCATCACACTGAAAAAAAGCGCAAAGGCCAAAGGCGGCGCTGCAAAGTGGCGGACGCGTGGCAATATACTGATCCAGCTGCGTTGTCTCGACGCGTCAGCCAGCTTGCAAAAACGCCTGGCGGGCTTTCGCGCGGCGGTGGTGTTTTCGGCGACACTGCGGCCGTGGCAATTTTATTTACAATCGCTGGGGATGCCGCCATCCACCACAACGCTCGCATTGAACTCACCGTTTCCGTCACAACAACAGTTAACGAGTCTTTGCAGTTATGTCGACACTCGATTTCACGCGCGCGAGAATTCTTTGCCACAGATTGTCGACATCGTCCATTGCGCCTATCAGGCCCAGCCGGGCAATTACCAGATATTTTTTCCAAGCTACGCCTACATGGAACAGGCACATCGGCTTTTTGCACACACCCACCCTGATATTCCCCTGGCGATCCAGCAACGCGATTCCAGTGAAGCGGAGCGCGAATCTTTCCTGGCCCGTTTTAGCAACGAAAACCGACTCCTGAGCTTTGCGATTATGGGCGGCATTTATGGTGAAGGCGTCGACTACCTGGGCGACCGATTGATCGGGTCTATCGTCGTTGGCACCGGACTGCCCGCGGTAACACTTGAGCAAAAGCTCATCGAGCAGCACTATGCCGATCAGCAGCTAAATGGATTCGACTACGCTGGCCGCTACCCGGGCCTGACGCGAGTCCTGCAAACAGCCGGACGCGTTATTCGCTCTGAACGCGACCGTGGCGTGGTAATTCTGATCGACGCGAGATTCGATCAAGCCTTTTATCGCAGCCTGTTTCCGCAACACTGGCAGATTAATAATTGTACAAACCTGTCTGAAGTGAAGCGCCAGCTGGGAGAATTCTGGCAGCGAGCGAACCCTCCGGCCTCACTGTCAACGCCAGTGTGACACCGATGTTAGCGGGTGACGAGCAACTCGTGCTGAGTACAAATCCGTTGTCCAACTGTCGACAGCGTAACCCTTCGCGGCACACCTTCGTCGCTTGACTACCCCATTTGGGTAATGCCAGCTCGGGCGTGAAGGGCTAACATCGGTCCTGAGATGCTGGTGAACGGCAATAGCCGCCACCAACCGCACAAGCAAAGTCGACCGGGTCGGCCGTTTTAGCATGGTTTTTCGACATGGGATGTTCCTTGAAAGCGCTAGATACACGCAACACCTTGCACGATATTCTCAACACCTTGAGTATCGGGATGATGATATTCAAAACCGATGGAGAATTGCTGCTCTGCAACCACACGGCAGACAGGATCATCGAAAACAGCTCAAAAATGGATATCGTCGATCGACAGCTGCAGTTTCGCAGCCGCGAAAGCGCTGAGTTAAACACTCGTTTTCACCAGGCGTTGCAACAAACCTCTTCCGACCAGGGACTGATATTGCTCGGAGGGCAACATGCAGAAGATACTCTGCTGCTGGCATTCACGCCGACCAATCCGCCAGATCAGCCGGTCGACACAGTCGTGTGCATGCTGGTTGATCCCAACTCCAGCCCACAAATTGATCCAACGTTGTTGAAACAACTATACGGCCTCACTGAAGCGGAAAGTGAAATTACAGCGCTACTGGCTGAAGGGCTCAATTACTCGCAAATCGCTGAACAGCGCAAAGTTGCCGTGTCGACCGTTCGCAGCTACAGCAAATCAATTTTTCGCAAGCTGCGGGTAAATTGCCGATCAGGGGTGGTACTCAGGGTACATGCTACAGCGATACCCGTTAGCAATGCCGCCAGTCTCAATGGATGACGAATGCGCACAAATTCGGGACGCACTTATACCGTCATAACCGGCGTATTCGTATATGAACAGATGCTTTGCGGTGCAGGTTTTTAATCGACGAGCATCGCCTTCGGTGAAAGGCTAGACGAAAGGCTGCAAAGCCTGATCGAGATCACCGATCAGGTCGTCAATCTCTTCGATACCTGCCGAGTAGCGGATCAGGCTTTCGGGGATACCCATCGCTGCCCGCTCTTCTGCCGTGCACTCCACATGACTTGTAGTCGCAGGCGGGCCGATGGTGGTTTCTACTGCACCCAGATTGGCCGCCGCATGGGCAAATTTGAGCCTGGGTACAAATTCACGCACGGTATCGAAGTGGTCGCGCTTGAGCATGAAGCTCAGCATGCCACCAAAACCATGCATCTGCTGGCGGGCTATTTGATGGCCGCTGTGGGATTCAAGCCCCGGGTAAAACACCTGCGCTATCGCCGGATGATTTTCCAGAAATTGTGCCACTGCCATTGCATTGCTGTTTTGCTGGCGGATTCTAAGCGACAACGTTTTCATGCCGCGCAACAATAGATAAGCCGCCATCGGATCTAGGGTGGCACCGTTTATTTCACGGTAGTGATAAACGCTCTGGATCAATTGCTTTTCACCACACACAACGCCACCCAGTGCATCGGCGTGGCCTCCCAGAAATTTGGTTGCGCTGTGCAGTACCAGGTCAGCCCCCAGGTGCAGTGGTTGCTGATTGACCGGTGTGGCAAAAGTGTTGTCGACGATCACCGTCGCGCCGGCCTTTTTTCCCGCTGCGGCCAGCCTGGCGATATCGACAACCTTGGTGGTGGGATTGGTTGGGCTCTCCAGATAGAGCACATCGCAGCCGCGTGCGACTTCCGATTCAATCTGTTGATGATCTGTAGTCTCGCACAGCGTGACGTCGATTTTGAATTTCGGCAAAAACTCGGTGAAAAGAACATTGGTGCCACCATAAGTATCTTTCACCGATACCACACGCTGCCCCGGCGACAACAACGCAAACAGCGTGCTGCTGATCACACCCATACCGGTTGCCGCACTGGTTACTGCCTCGGCATTTTCAAGTTGCCGCACTTTCTGCTCAAAGGCATGTACCGTCGGATTAGTGTTGCGGCCATAGATGTGGCCTGGCTTTTTACCCAGTGCCACCGCCTGCCATTCATCGACATCCTTGTAGCCATAGCCGACACTGTGGACCACAGGCACCTGAGTCGCCCCTTGTAGCAACGAAGACTCTTCACCCGCCCAAATACACTGCGTGCTGGTGGCTGGCTGGTCAGCGGTTTTTGACATGAATCACTCGCATGGAAACGGGTTTAATCGAAACAGACGATTTTTGTGGAAAGGGATTACGGTAGCGGTGTTCACCACCCGCCAACTTCAATGCTTTTTGTGCATGCTCTTTTCCAGATCAGCACAGTAGTCGCGCTGATTGGCCACCGGGGTAAAAATCAGTACATCGAAAAGTGCCATAGCCGCGTAATCACTGGCAAGCTCTCGTACGGTATCAACTTCGATCATCGCGACTGTCAGCACATTA
Source organism: uncultured Granulosicoccaceae bacterium (assembly GCA_937920585.1). Taxonomy (GTDB): domain Bacteria; phylum Pseudomonadota; class Gammaproteobacteria; order Granulosicoccales; family Granulosicoccaceae; genus CAKZSB01. Next base: position 20,703 of record CAKZSB010000485.1, read on the forward strand.
TCATCACCGAGTCGCTGAAGATGTTGCGGCACGCCGGAGTCCTTGCGGATGTGCGCCTTGCCAGCCACTAACACCGAGTGGCGCGTGCCGGTCATCGCCAGTGAATTGGCCATAGACGAATCCTTGACCAGTTGAATATCAACCATCGGGGCCAGCGATTCTTCGGGCATCAGACCGCAATGTCCATCGAATACCTGCTCAAGCAGGGAATCCTCTAAGGCGGAACGTGCCTCCAGCGCCGTTGCAAATGATTCGTCGATACCCTTGCTGTAAACAGCTTTCATTTGCTGCGTTGAAATATTGCCGGCCGCCAGCGGCAGACGCTGGTTGACTACCCAGCTGATCACCTCACCATAGTCTGACCACCGCCAACCGCTCTCGGGCCAGCCGAGCTGTGATCGCAGTTGATCGCCATCGATGGTGGTCCCGGGCGCCGCCGCCAGTTGCGCCGTGACATCCTTGAGCCCGGCGCGCTGACTGTCGTTGAGCATCTCCATGACGATACCGAGGCTGCCGGGCTCACTATCACCCAACGCCTGATACAGGGCACGGATTAACAGCAATTCGATCTGATGATGATCCGGGTTGTCGTGTTTTTCGCCAATCAATACGTATCGACTGTTAGCCATGCGCTCTATCAAGGCAGACCAGTCCAGCTCGCCGTTCGCATCGTGAATACGACCTGCCAGCGGGTGATCGGGTAAATGGGGAGATTCCCATTCCAGTTCAATTTGTGCAGATACCGGAGATCCGCCGGCACAAACCAGCATCAACCCGCAAAGCAACGCACAGCGCCGCAATAATATGCTCATCTTTTCTATCTCGATCGATTGCCGGGTGCACATTCTCACGGCAAGTTACAGCGTTGGGAACCCGTGGCCGGTGCTAGTGGCGCAGCCGCGAACGGACGCGCCTACAGCTACAATTTTGCGGCATTGTGGCACACAAAAATCGCACTCGGCGATTGCAGACGCCTCTATAATGGCCGCCACGTGTCACTACAACCGAGTCAGCATGTCCAGCCACATCTTCAAAAGCCCGTTGCCAGACGTCGAAATACCTGCCATTCCGCTCACCGACTATGTGTTTGCCGGCGCAGACGCCTGGCCAGACCGACCCGCGATGATCGATGGGGGCGACGGACGGACGGTCACTTTCGCACAGCTGCGTGACATGATCAGCAAGCTCGCCGGCGGATTGAAAGCGCGCGGTTTCGGACCGGGCAAAACGCTGGCGCTGATGGCACCCAACACCATCGAGTACGCCATCGTATTTCACGCCACCGGCGTGTGCGGGGCCACCGTTACCACCATCAATCCCACTTATGGCGCCGATGAGGTTCGATATCAACTCAACGATGCAGGTGCGAGCCTTGTCATTACTGTACCCGCATTTGTGGAAACTGCCACAGAGGCCATGGCCGACAGCCCGGCGAGTGAAGTCATCGCGGTTGGCACGCCCGAGTTCGAGGCCTTGTATGGTGAGCCACTGGAACAGGTGGCGCTGGATGTGCACAACGACGTACTGGTCCTGCCCTACTCTTCCGGCACCACCGGTTTGCCCAAGGGTGTCATGCTGACCCACCACAACCTGGTTGCCAATCTGGCTCAGAGCTCACCCATGATGGACTATGGGGAAAATGAAGTCGCGCTGGCCGCGCTGCCGTTTTTCCACATTTACGGCATGCAGGTGCTAATGAACGGCCTGCTGGCCGAAGGCATTACGGTGGTGACGATGGCCCGCTTCGATATGGAGCAATCGCTGTCGCTGATTCAGGAGCACTCTGTCACGCAGTTTTTTGCCGTACCGCCGATCGTGCTGGGCCTTGCCAAACACCCCGCGGTCGATCAATTCGACGTGTCCTCGCTGCGCAAGGTATTTTGCGGCGCGGCGCCACTGGGTGGCGAACTGGGTGAAGAGGCCGCCGCGCGGATTGGCTGCCCGATCGTACAGGGCTACGGTATGACCGAACTCAGCCCGATCAGTCACGCCACCGTCGGCGACAACTACAAAACCGGATCCAGTGGTTACACTGCCCCCAACACCGAGGTTCGAATCATCGACGACGAGGGCAACGACCTCGGTCCCGACGAGCCAGGCGAAATGCTGATTCGTGGCCCGCAAGTAATGAAAGGCTACCTGTCTAACGCCGATGCCACAGCTGAAACGCTCGACGCCGACGGCTGGCTGCATACCGGCGACGTCGCCCGAATCGATGCGCAAGACCACATGTTCATCGTCGATCGCGTAAAGGAGTTGATCAAATACAAGGGATTTCAGGTCGCGCCCGCAGAGCTGGAAGCGCTCATCGTGCAGCACCCGGCAGTGGCAGACGTGGCCGTGATCGGGATTCCCGAGATTGAAGCCGGTGAACTGCCAAAGGCGTTTGTTGTGTTAAAACCCGACACCAGCGCCAGCGCCGAAGAAATTCAGGCTTTTGTAAAAGCCGAGGTGGCAAGCTATAAGCAGATCAGACTGGTAGAGTTTGTAAGCGAGATACCCAAGTCTGCATCGGGCAAGATCTTGCGCCGCTTCCTGCGCGATCGCGCCAGCACCTGATCGTTGAGATCACTTCGTTTGCATAGACAAGCGGAGTTACAACGGCGGTGCAAAATGCACCGCTGTGCAAAGCCGGCTGACAACTCAGCCGGCTTAAGTGCGCTAAAAGTTACTGTGCAACCGGATTTCTTCGCACCAGCACTTCAACGCGTCTGTTTTGCGCACGTCCCTGTTCAGTCGCGTTGTCAGCGATTGGGGAAAGCTCGCCCTGCGCACTTGATGTGACATCAAAACCCTGCACCCGCGCTTCGAGATAGCTGCGCACATTTTCGGCACGCATGGAGGAGAGCTGCTCGTTGTATTCCACCGAGCCGGTATCGTCGGTGTGTCCAATTACCTCGATGCTGCCGCCGTCGACCGCCCCGATCACTGCGAGCATCTTTTCAAGCGACTGCATTCCTTCCCAGCTAAGTTCAGCCGAGTCGAGCTCAAACATCGCATTGCCGTTGAGCGTTTCGCTGAGTATTGGCTGCACATGTGAGGCCGGCACCTCAACCACTGGCTCTGGTTCCACAACTGCTGCAATCGTTGTTCCACCGCATGTTTCACCGATGTCACCACCCCAGTGGATCGATCGAAGGCAACCGCCGCCGCCAGCCATTAATGGGTTGTTGTCACTGTCGACAACGTAGGGCGAGGCGCCCGCGCCGCCGCCCAGAACCTGATCACTTGTGTCGATTGATGTCGCGCATCCACCGAGCACTAACATCACTGTTGCACAACCGCTAATCAGCTTAATCATGGGGATGTCTCCTAATTTTTGTATAGTTTTTAGTAATACGCGTACCGATTCCTGAACACATTCTCCGACACACTGTCGTCATTCTCTACGACTAAGCGGTTAAAGAGTGTGTCGTATTGGAAAGAAAATGAAACACATAGAATCAAAAAACTAACAGCAGGAGACAGACATTTGGCTCACCACGCTACAACCGACTTGCGAATTGCAACGCCTCAGCCATCGCTGTTTCAACGTTTCGCGGCGCCAGACAGTCGCCGATCTCCTGAACCTGTGCAAGCCCCGTCGACTCCTCTGTCAGCAAGCGATCTACTGGCTGACAACCGTTCCAGTCGACAATCAGCCAGTGATCGCTGATCGAACACTCGAGGCAGACCATGCCACCGTTCCGGGCTGATCGATCAGCACCGTGCCGCCGCTATGTGCCAACTGCGCAAGGATGCGACCACCTTCGGCGTGAACCGCTTGCGCCAGCTCTGTATAGCCGGGAATTATGCTGTCATCGAGGTTCCACAATCCGTCCGGCGCCAGGCTCAGCAATCCCGATTTATGCACCGGCGTGCCGCCGGTGATCTGCAGCCCCACTCCCTCTGCAGCATAGCGCCTGTGATACGCGATGTAGGCGGCACCGGGTTTGTTATTCTCTGCGAACCCGGGCACATGCGCCGATACCAGCACCCGGTTGCGTATCTCCAGCGCCTTGCCTGACCGACCAATCTGCAGCGGCGACAACAGGTGGGTGAAATCAGACATGACAGACCTCGCGAGTGGCCAGCGACTTGCCGGCCTTCTACTCATGTTACCCGGTGATCACGCTCCGACCAACTTCAACGCACAATCGGCGCGAGTTCGAAATCAAAACACAGCTCACTCAATAGCTGATTGATCAACCCGTATCAGTTCGCTGGTGTCGAATCCTTTTTGCTGCGCACTCTCGACAAAGGCTTCAAATACTTCCTCGCTCACTTCCGGGGTTCGTGACAACAACCATAAATAATTCTGGTTGTAGCCGGCGACAAAGGCATGCCGATATTGTGGATCGAGTTCGAACACCACATACGAACCGTAGAATGGCCCGAAAAACGACACCTTCAAATGCGCGGTGTTCGGATCACCTTTAAAATGGGCTTTGCCTTTCGCCTCTTCAAAAGCCTGCTTTTTCGCAGAGTAACCACGGTTCAACACCGTGACACCGCCGTCATCACGCATACTGTAGGTCGCCGATACCCGACTCAGCCCGCGCTCAAATCGGTGATCAAGACGGGCGATCTCGTACCAGGTGCCAAGGTAGTTCTGCAATTCGAATCCCTGCACCGGCGCCACACCTTTCGGCAATCCGGTACAGCCGGTCAGCAACAGCAGACCCATCGCAATTATTCGAACCATAAAACTACCAACAGAGAGATCAAAGACACCAACATACCGCACAGCGCAGACCGCAGTCATTTGCAAACGGCAATCTCTGTATCAATCAATGCGATCCCGCAAACACGGTGAAACACGGCAAGCCTCTTCATGAATAATCCGGGCTAGTGTATCCTTTAGTTTGCTGTTGACACTTCGCCTCTGGCTGCTTACGTGAAATCCTCCCCCGATACCGACCCGCATCGCAGACCCCGTCGCGAGCCCGTGATTCAGTTCCGCGATGTGGGCAAAAAATATGGTTCACTCGAAGTACTGAAATCCGTATCCCTTCGAGTCGACAGAGGCGAGGTATACGGTTTTCTGGGCCGCAACGGCGCTGGAAAATCAACCGCCATCAAAATGCTGTTGGGCATTACGAGCGCCACAAGCGGCACGATCGAGATGTTTGGTCAGGCAATATCGGAAAATGTCGTCGCCACCCGCCAGCGAGTTGGCTATGTGGCGCAGGAGCAGCACTTCTACCCGTGGATGTCGCCACTGCAGCTCGGCAAGTTTGTGCACGGCATGTATCCGCGCTGGCAACAACAACAGTACCTGCAACTACTCGACTTATTCGAACTACCGGCGAAACGCAAGATTGGTAATTTCTCGGGTGGCATGAAAGCCAGGCTCGCGCTCAGCCTCGCTGTCGCCACAGGCCCGGAGTGTCTGATACTGGATGAGCCTACCGCGGGTATGGATCCGGTCGCGCGGCGGGAATTTCTGGATCTCGTCAGTCGCGAAGCGCGCCAGACAGAAGCCACCGTTTTTTTCTCCACTCACCTGATCGATGAAATCGAGTCCATCGCTGATCGTATCGCCATTATCGAATCCGGAAAAACCGTTTATGAAGGCGGCTTGCAAACGCTGTCAAAACTTATCGCCTCCTACTCAATTGACGAATCACTCTATCAAGCGGGCAGCGTCCCCGGTGAATGCGTGTATCAGGGTAGCTGGTGTCTGCAAAAAGGCGTTCGAGATGGCAAGTGGTTCATGATATTCGAATATGAACGCGAAGCACCGGTCGATCCCGTTTTGAACCCCGGCTGGCAACAGGATTCGATGACGCTGGAAGATACTTTTGTCGCCCTGGTTGCGCGGACAAACTAAAGCATGACCTGGAGCAGCATACTGGCGAAAGATGCGCGCGAGCATGGCTTTGCAGTGTTCGCGCTAAGCGCTGGACTACTTGGCGTGTTTGCGTTGTCGCTGGCGCGCCAGGGCGCCAGTGAATTCAGCATGAGCAGCTTTCAGGTGGTGTACTTTGCCCTGCTGACAATACTGCCACTGATCGCATTCATACTCGGTAACCGCCTGATCGTGCGCGAATACACCGGCGGTACTCGCCAGTTTATGGAAAGCCTGCCAATTGCGCCCGCAACGCCATTGGTGGTGAAATTTTTCAGCGGCTGGCTGTACCTGCTCGCCGCGGGTGCGACGCTGATTGCACTGGCCGCCCTGTATGCCGATCCCGCGGAGTACTTTGACAAACGCTATATCACTCTGCTGCTGGTTAAAACCGGCGCGGTGTTAACAATCCTCTGGAGCATTGTATTTTTCGCCAGCATCACCGGCAAGTTTCGACTGATAATCTATCTCGCTACCATCAGCGCGCTGGTTTATCTGGTCTATCTGCCGGGCTTTGATGAAAGCCGCCTGCCCCCGATAGCGTTGATGGATAGCGAACTGTTTGCACTTGAACGCTCGATCTTTCCGTGGCGCAACCTGGTACTGACAATGTTATTGGCAGCCGGTATTTCACTGGCAGGTTTTGCTATGGCGCTGGTCAATGAGGGAAGCTTTGCCGACCAACTGGGCAAACCGCTCAGTAAACGCAACCTGGTCGCCACCGGCATCGTTTTTATCGCGATACTAATCACCGCCGACAGCTTGCGGGAACAATGGGATTCCACCGAGTCGGATTTCGGCAGCGATAGGGTGCTGCGAATCGCCGACCCGGATATTCAGATCTCCTACCTTTCCGAAGATCATCTGGATCAGGCGCAACGCGCACTCGATAAGCTGCAAAGATCACTGAGCAAACTGCGTGAAGAAGCCAGCCTTGAAACACTACCGCCGCTAAAGGTAGCGTTGAATGCCGATATGGAAAAACGGTTAATCCACGCAGACTACGACCAGAGTATTTTCATCACTGCAAATTTCTCCAACTACAACGCCTACGATCACAGCATGATGAGTACCGTGGCGTTGCATCACATGATGCTGCAGTTAACCAACAGCCGCTGGGATTACGAATCCAGACACTGGATGCTCGATGGATTTGCCCGCTGGTGGGCCGAGGGTGGCGAGGCCGATAACCCGCACACCGCAGAGTATACCGCCAGAGCATTGCTGGCAAAGAGACGATTCAAAGCGCATTTCAATCCTCTGCTGGAGTGGCAGACCACCACCGAACAGCATGACTTCGAGACCGCGTTTGCGCTGGCATTCACGGCACTGAAATACCTGCAACAGACGCACGGTACCGCGACACTGAACGCACTGGCCGCCAGTTATATTCACGAAAAGCCGCACACCTCTTCACTGGAAACCCTAAACACCCTGATAACAACCGATAGCCAGCGATTCGAGGCGCTTACAGATGGATCAATAGAGCAATTCACACAAAACTGGCTGGACTGGCTGGAGCAACAACGTAGCAATCCCGCAGTACAGAAATTGATCGATGCGGTTCCGGACCTTTATGCCACTGTGGAAAGTACAGTCGACAGCGCTGGCGTGAGTTGGCTGGAGGCCAGCTACTCGCCGGCAGACGGCGATGCCGCTCGGGCGGATGGCAAATGTGTTATGCGCTACAAGCGCACCTCGGTATTCGACCGGGAAGAAGGCATATTTAATAAGGATCACGACAGACAGGACTGCACCACAGCGAATCCGGTACATCGCATCGAGTCGCCGTATGCATCAGGTGACAGAGCCTTTGTTGTACTGGAGTATGAGGCCGAAGGATTCAATTGGCCGATTCGGCTTTGGGCTGGAAGAGTAACCGTCAAATGATCGCACTGATGGTCAGCCAACTCAGACAACTACTGCCGTTTGCCATGCTCTGGGCGGTGTTGTCGGGGCTTGCCTACACCTATGAGCTCTTCAGCACACGGGTTGATGAACAGGATTTTATCGATTGGTGCTCAACCGCTTGCGGCACCGGCTCCAACCTGGATCAACTGTTGTTCCTGCTGTTTTTTTGCATGCTGGCAGCCTATCGTTTGTTTCCACGCGAATTCGACGATGGCACCATCGATTTCGTTCGCAGCCTGCCGGTTGCCAAAAGCCGAATTTTCTTTTCCAAAGTGTTGACCGCCTGGTTGTTGATCTGTGCCCTGCTCACGGCAGAATTCCTGATTACAAGCTCGCTGCTGCAATTTAATCGGCAAACCATCTCGGGGCAAAATTATCCGGCAACACTATCTATGATACTGCTGCGAGACTGCCTGTTTGCCCTGGTGATTGTGGCGCACGGTGTTTTTATATCCTGGTTCCGGGTAACCGGGCTGGTGCTCTACTGCGCCTATCTGATCGGGCTTTACTGGCTGGAAGAGGCGATGGGGATATCGGGTATCTTCAGCCTGTTCCGATTTTACAACAGCGAGTTTTTCGACCAACAGATTCTCTTTGACTGGCCCGCGATCACGGCGCAACTGATCATTGCAGCACTCCTGCTCACAATCAGTTATCGGCTCTGGAACAAAACTGAATCACAGCCACGCGCAAAGCGTGCCGGTATCGTTTCGAAATACGGCCCAGGCTTTATGGTCGTCATCGCCTTTCTGCTGGCATCTATCGCACTGGTGGCCTCAATTGCCAATCGACACCGTTCGGGCACGAGCGCGAATATCAATCACCTCGCCACAGAGCACTATCGCTTTTCGTACAGCAAAGCCGATCAGGCACAGATAACAGAGCTGCTGCAATTTGCCGATCAGGACTACCAGACTCTTGCAACACTGCTGGGCGTTGAGAACAGGCCGTTTATTCAGGCCAGAATGACACTGAGCAGCAACCACGCCTTTGGCTATGCATCCCACACGGAAATACGCATGAAGCTGGGCGACGGCAGACCGGTAAACCCGCTCTATCGACGTGTACTGAGCCATGAGACTACGCATGTTTTTCAAAGCGTGGAATCGAACAGGGCTTTGTCTAAAAGCAGAAACAGCGTTGGTTTTTTTCTGGAGGGAATGGCGCAGTACACATCATTCGCGGTAGTACCTGATTCGGTTCGTCGCGACACCAATTGGACCATCTCTTCGGTGGCCTGGCAACGCCAGAATATCACCTTCGGCCAGCTCGCCAACCGAACCGTATTTGATTCAACCTACAACCCGGAACTGCTCTATGGCATAGGCGATATCTGGGTGGATGCCATGGCGCGCCAATGCGGCGAGCAATCGCCGGGGGAGTTCCTCAGATCACTGGCTACCAGCAACTTACCTCCGAATTTGCAGGGTGAACAATACTGGCGCCTTCACCTTAACGACATTGGCTGTGACCTCGAGCAAATCAATCATCTCTGGCGCACGCAAATGCAGCAGATAGCAGACCAGCGAACTGACGGCGCGTTTCCCGTTTACAGCAATGTCACCACTTCCACTCGCGACGATCAATTGCTCATCACAGCCACAGTCACCCCGGACGAAAACGGATCGCAGCCGGAGCGTTACCTGATCCGTATTGCCAGCGAGACCAGTATTGCCAATCGACCCCCACGCGTTTTAACCGGCAGAGTCATTAGCACGGGTTCGAATACACAAGTACAGTTCAGTGTTCCGCTACTAAATATAACGGGCCAAAGGTATCGGTATCAAATCGGTTTTGCACCTTACCCGGACTCGCGCCACTACTTCGAAAAATGGCGCAATGGAACAATCCCGCGAGAGTAAGATTATCTCTGTCGCCTGCCCACCTGCGTAATGCCGGAAGAGACCTGAATATGCACCGTGCCGCCCTATCCCGGTTGCTTGAAACCTATCGCGATCAGTACCCGCATGAATCGGCAACTATTGAACGGTATCGGGCGTTCATCGAGGCCAATCCTGATTGCTTCAAACGCAGCCTGCTGACAGGCCATGCCACCGGTTCTGCCTGGCTCGTTAACCAGCAAATGACCCACGTACTTCTGACCCACCATCGCAAGCTCAACATCTGGGTGCAGCTTGGCGGCCACGCCGACGGCAACAGCGATTTGCGCAATGTCGCATGGCGCGAAGCCAGTGAAGAATCGGGTATAGCGGACATTGAAGTGCTCAGCGATGAACTGTTCGATATCGATATCCACGAGATCCCCGCGCGCGGCGACGAACCTGCCCATTTCCACTTCGATGCACGATTTGCGCTGCGCGCCGGTAGCAATGATTTCCAGGTCAGCGAAGAATCGCACGCACTTGAATGGGTTGAAATTGCAAAACTCGCTGATAAAACGACAGAGCCTTCAATGCTGCGAATGGCTGACAAATGGATGTCGATAAATGCACCCGGCTAAATGCCCGACTCCGTGCCTTCAACGGTCAGAGCGATCACCTTGCCGCCTCGCAGAACAGACACTTCAAACCCTTCATCTTCAGGTAAGGCATTAATCTGATCCCTGATCGCGGCGAAATCATGTGGCTCATCACAGGCGACGCCATGAATGGCCAGCACCACATCACCGCCCAGCTTGATACTGGTGCCGGCCATACTGGCCGTTATCTGCCCGCCCCTCAGCCCGGCCTTTTGCGCCTGCGAACCACTGACGACATGCTGCACCAGCAGGCCCGATGACTGAGGCACGTTAATCGCCGCGGCAATCTCCGGCGTGAGTAAAAAACCGTCAAAGCCTGCCCAGAACTCCGAGGCCTGCATCAGTGACTTCTTTGCACCGTTAATCGAGACAGCAAAGCCAATACCGTTAAAGCCACCGCTTTTACTCAGAATAAAACTGACGATACCAATCACCTTGCCGTCGCGATTGAACATCGGGCCACCCGAGTTCCCCTGATTGATCGCCGTATCGGTCTGTAGAAAATCAATCGGTTCTCCGCCGGCCAACAGGCCTCGATTCATCCGCCCGGACAAGTGACCGACCGACAGTGTCTGCTCGATCCCGAAAGGCGCACCGATAACAAACACCGGTTCGCCGATACGAACCAGACTCGAGTCCATGGTTGGCGCGATCACAATACCTTCAGGTGGATTGACCAGCTTCAACAGTGCGACATCGCTGGCGGTTATGGAGGACACAATTTCTGCATTCGTGGTGTAGCCGTTCTTGAATTTCACCGTTATTTGACTTGCCGTGTGAACCACGTGGGCCGCGGTGATTATCCTGTCACTTTCGATCACAACCCCTGAACCCAGGCCACTTTGAAAAGTTCGACTCTGAGAATCGAATACTTGTGTGTGGATTGTGACCACACTGGGACTGAGCGCCTCGTATAGCTCGGAGAAATCTTCCGCCAGCAACTGCGGCGATGTGAAAAACAGGCTGAACAACACGGCCTTGATTACTCGCATAACTCACTCCTTGTCCGAATGGGTTACACGGTAGACCTGACGAAACTGGCGGAGTTCAAGTAAAGGCCCGCGTTGCACGGGCCCCAATCGGCAACTCTCGCCTGCAGCGGCTAGCGCCGATCAATAACCCGCTGCGCTTTGCCAGCTGAACGCGGCACACCACCTTCATCCAGCACGTTGACCTTTGCGCTGACACCGACCATCTCCTTGACAGTGTGCGCCAGCGCCGCTGCCGCATCATCTGCACTTCCATTCGCCTCCGGCTTCATTTCAACGTTGATCGCCAATGCATCCATATTGCCCTGGCGCTCCACGATCATCTGGTAGTGGGGCGACAGATCGGCCACCGCGAGAATGCGCTCTTCGATTTGTGTGGGGAAAACATTCACGCCACGAATGATCAGCATATCGTCGCTGCGGCCAGTGATCTTTTGCATTCTGCGCATCGGTCGGCCGTTACCGGGCATCAGTCGCGTGAGGTCACGCGTGCGGTAGCGAATCACCGGCATCGCCTCTTTGGTTAACGAGGTAAATACCAGTTCGCCCTCTTCGCCGTCGGGCAATACCTGACCCGTTTCCGGATCGATTATCTCGGGATAGAAATGATCCTCCCAGATTGTCGGGCCGTCTTTGCTGTCGATCAATTCCTGGGCGACGCCTGGACCAATCACCTCCGACAGGCCATAAATATCCACCGCGTGAATGCCCATGCGCTTTTCAATTTCGTCGCGCATGGAATCGGTCCACGGCTCGGCACCAAAGATACCAATCTCGAGCGAAGTGGATGCCGGATCGATGCCCTGCCGTTCGAGTTCATCGGCAAGATTCAAACAGTAGGACGGTGTGACCATAATGATGCGTGGCTTGAAATCCTGAATCAGCTGAATCTGCTTTTCAGTCTGTCCGCCGCCCATCGGAATAACCGTGCAGCCGAGTAACTCGGCGCCATAGTGCGCGCCCAGTCCGCCGGTGAATAAGCCATAGCCGTAGGCGACCTGAATGATGTCACCGGGTGTGCCACCCGCAGCGCGAATACTTCGCGCCACCACTTCAGCCCACACATTGATATCGTTTCGAGTGTATCCCACCACCGTGGGCTTGCCCGTCGTGCCACTGGATGCATGCACGCGAACCACCTGCTCGCGCGGCACCGCAAACAAGCCGAAGGGATAGTTGTCGCGCAGTGTGGTTTTCTGGGTAAACGGAAAACGGGCCAGATCGGCAAGCGTTTTCAAATCACTCGGCGCGACACCGGCCGCATCAAAGCTTGCCTTGAAGTGCGGCACGTTGTCGTAAGCGTGTTTGAGTGTCCATTGCATGCGCTCGAGTTGCAGCTTTTGCAGCTCGGCAACGGATGCCTGCTCAATGGGTTCAAGCCCGGCTCTATCCAGATTTGTCATTGTTTTACCCTCGATTTGCGCGTTGCAGACTAAACTTTTTCTATCACCATGGCGATACCCTGGCCCACCCCTATGCACATGGTACACAGGCCATAGCGCCCGCCAGTGCGATGCAACTGGTTGATTGCCGTTGTCACCAGCCGCGCGCCGGACATACCCAGCGGGTGACCCAGAGCAATGGCACCACCGTTGGGGTTAACCCGAGGGTCATCATCGGCAATACCCAGTTCGCGCATCACTGCAAGCCCCTGCGCCGCAAAGGCCTCGTTAAGTTCTATAACATCCATCTGATCTATTGTGAGTCCGGTCATCTGCATCAGCTTTTTACTTGCCGGCGCAGGGCCAATACCCATCACCCGCGGTTCGACACCGGCAACGGCAGTGGCTACAACGCGTGCGCGCGGCGTGAGGCCAAATTCACTCGCCATTGCTTCACTGGCGAGTAACAGCGCGCAGGCACCATCGTTGACACCCGACGCATTGCCCGCGGTGACCGTACCGTTTTCGCGAAACGGCGTGCCGAGGCTTGCGAGTTTTTCAAGTTTTGTGTCGGCGCGGGGATGCTCATCGACGGTTACGATGATATCGTCACCGCGGCGCTGGGGAATCGTCACCGGCACAATTTCAGCATCGAAAAAACCGTTCTGTTGTGCCGCGGCAGTGCGCTGCTGCGTCGCATAGGCGAACTGATCCTGATCCGCACGCGAGATGCCATATTCAGCGGCAACGTTTTCAGCGGTCTCCGGCATCGAGTCGATGCCATATTGTTTCTTCATCAGCTTGTTAACGAAGCGCCAGCCGATCGTGGTGTCGAAAATATCGGCACTCCTTGAAAACGCCGTGGTCGCCTTGCCCATCACAAACGGCGCGCGCGACATAGATTCCACGCCGCCCGCCAGCGCAAGTTGCGCTTCACCGGTTTTGATGGCACGCGCCGCCAGTGACACAGCATCCATACCGGAGCCACACAAACGGTTGACGGTATTGGCCGGCACGCTAACCGGCAGTCCCGCCAGCAACGCCGCCATGCGACCCACGTTGCGATTGTCTTCACCCGCCTGATTGGCGCAGCCAAAACTGAGGTCATCAACCCGGTTCCAGTCGACGGACTGATTGCGTTCCATCAATGCGCGCAGCGGCACGGCCCCCAGATCATCGGCGCGGACTGTCGACAGCGCACCACCATAACGCCCGATTGGCGTTCTCACTGCGTCACAAATAAATGCATCCATCCCGAATCCTCATCACGTGTAAATTTGAACCCGGCGCGACAAACCGTGTTGCCGGCCGGATCGGTTAACTTAAAGAGCAACAACGAGTCATTGCATGAATCGTCGCTGCAGAACTTTGCCGGCCGTTTCGGCACTGGCTGCAAGCCCCTGCTGATCCAGCCACTGCTCTGATTGCGGTAACAGTGATCGATAAAGCCCTGCGACAAACGCCCGACAGGACTCGCGCGGCCAATCTGGCGGCAACAGCAGCGGTGAAAGATCTGCCGACTTCAATAACACCCGACGCCATTCGTGTATCAGCAAACAGCGTGCGGCCATGGCTTCTGTTACATCAATCGTATCATTGCCATGCGCGGCTTCCATCATTTCGAAGCGTTCCAGTAAAGTCGTAAAGCCCCGGGCAATGCCAACCGGCCCCGCCAGATTCAAAACCCATTCTGGCACCTTATCAATGGTGCCACGCATCGCCAGCACCTCGGCGCGATCAACCGGCTCGAAATCCACCAGTGCTGGCTGATCAATGAGCACACAACTGGCGTTGAGCCGTACCGCCGGCACGCGCGCCAAAATGGATTGCATCCATTGCGCATCGGCGTGCGGATTGACCAGCAACAACCATTCGCCCTGCGAATCACGGGAACGGGTCTCACCACCGGAGTAGATGCGACGGGTGGCTTGTTCAAATGGTTGCGCGCCCTGCCGCGAGAGCGTGTAGTAACTTTGCCGACCGCGTTTTTCACGCACGACCCATCCGTCCCGAACCAGCCTGGACAATGCCGTGCGCACAGCCCCGGGCTCAATACCGAATCGCTGCATCAGCGCCTGTACGGTGACCGCAGCGACCACCCCGCCACGCGGCACCACGGCGTCACCAAAAAAGGTAATGATGACCGACCAGGCTTTTAGCGCATTGTCGGCGCGCAGCTGATCAATCGTTTTGTCCAGTGCTTCGCTGGTCGTCAACGAGACATCACCACTGCGGACACTGGAATTTGCGGCAGCCAATCCTGTACTCAACTGGCATTCATTGTGAGCAGTTCGTAGCTTGCCACCTGCTCGTCGTCCTGATTATGCAGCAGTACCGCCCAGGCCACTTCGCCGTACTGTTCGTTGCGACGGGTCTTGCGTTTGACGGTAAGTGTCACGGCGATGCTGTCACCCGGACTGACGGGCTTTTGAAAAGCCAGCTTGTTCAAGCCAGTATTGGCCAGTACCGGGCCCGGATCGGGATCGACAAACAAGCCTGCAGCAAATGACAACAACAGATAACCATGCGCGACGCGACCGGGGAAAAACGGATTGGCGCTGGCAGCCGCCTCGTCCATGTGGGCATAGAAGGTATCACCGGTGAAGTGCGCAAAGTGCTCGATGTCATCCAGCGAGATGGTACGCGCCGCGGTCTTCAAGGTATCACCGACGTTAACTTCATCGAACGTTTTACGAAACGGATGCACGTTGTCCGTATTGATACTGGCCCCGGGAATGTGGGTGTTGGTGATAGCTGCAATAATATCCGGGCTGCCCTGAATAGCGGTGCGCTGCATATAGTGTTTAACCGCTCGCACCCCTCCCAGTTCTTCACCACCACCGGCACGTCCCGGGCCGCCATGGACCATTTGCGGCATTGGCGATCCGTGGCCGGTGGCTTCGGCCATGGAAACACTGTTGTTAAAGTAGAGCCTGCCGTGCCAGGCGCCGCTCGCCAGCACGATCTCGCGTGCCAGTGCGGCGTCACCGGTCACCACCGAAGCGACCAGGCTGCCGCCGCCGCGATTGAGCAACTGTTGCGCGTGATTGACATCGCGGTAGGCCATCAGTGTTGCCACCGGCCCGAATGCCTCGACCTCGTGCACAACGGTTGATGCATCGGG
>CAKZSB010000486.1 GCA_937920585.1 uncultured Granulosicoccaceae bacterium
GATCGATTCGATTGCCGACAAGCGTTTTTCGGCATCGGCGGTGATTAGTTTTTGCGGCGGTGTGATCAGGTAGGCGTAGGCGCGATGGTGGGAACGCCCGACGCGTCCGCGCAATTGGTGCAGCTGCGCAAGGCCAAGCCGGTCGGCGCGATTGATAATGATGGTGTTGGCCGTTGGCACATCGATACCGCTCTCAACGATCGTGGTGCAAACCAGCACATTGAAACGCTGGTGATAAAAATCCAGCATGATCGGCTCAAGCTCGTTCTCACGCATCTGTCCGTGGGCGAATTTTACCGTCGCCTCGGGCACGATCTCGCTTATCTGACGCGCGACTCTCTCGATCGATTTGACTTCATTGTGGAGAAAATACACCTGGCCGCCGCGCGCGAGTTCGCGCTGAATCGCCTCTTTGATCTGGGTGTCCGACCATTCGCCAACAAAGGTCTTGATCGGATGGCGATTGGGCGGCGGTGTTGCGATGATGGACAGGTCGCGCAATCCGGCCAGCCCCATATTCAGGGTTCTGGGAATCGGCGTGGCGGTGAGGGTGAGGATATCCACTTCCGAACGCAGCGCTTTCATGTGTTCCTTGTGGCGCACGCCAAAGCGATGTTCTTCATCGATGATCACAAGCCCGAGATTTTTAAACTTCACGCCTTTTTGCAGCAATTTGTGCGTGCCGATCACAATATCGACGTGGCCGGTTTCAAGCGCCTTGATGACGCGGTCCTGTTCTTTTGCGCCGCGAAATCTGGATAGCGCCTCAATCTGTACCGGCCAGTCGGCAAACCGATCCATGAAGTTTTTGTGATGCTGGTGCGCCAGCAGTGTAGTCGGTACCAGAACCGCGACCTGCTTGCCGGCGTCTATCGCGACAAAGGCCGCGCGCATGGCGACTTCGGTTTTGCCGAATCCCACATCGCCACAGACGACTCTGTCCATCGGTTGCTCGGATCGCATGTTTTCGACCACATCGTTGATCGCGCTGGCCTGATCGGGGGTTTCCTCGAAGGCAAAAGTTTCGGCAAACACCGGATAATTGCTGGCCTGGGCGGGAAATGCGAATCCTTTGCGTGCCGCGCGCCTGGCGTGTATCTCTAGCAGTTCTGCGGCGACATCGTGAGCCTTTTGTGCCGCGCGTTTCTTGACCTTTTGCCACTGCTCGCCGCCGAGCTTGTGCAGTGGTGCCGTCTCTTCCGAGGCACCGGTGTAGCGACTGATCAGATGCAGCGACGAGACCGGCACGTAGAGTTTGTCATCCTTCGCGTACTGCAGTGCCAGGTACTCACTGCTGGTATCGCCGACATCCAGTGAAATCAGCCCGAGATAACGTCCCACGCCGTGGTCGATGTGCACCACCGGTGCGCCGATCCGTAAATCGGACAGATTGGCGATGATGGCATCGCTGTCGCGCGTGCGGCGTCGCTGTCGTCGCGCACCGCCGCCGTGATTACCGGTTAATTGCGTCTCGCAGATGATGCTGATCGAACCATCGGCAATCTCCAGACCCTCTTCCAGTGGTGCGGTGCAAATACAATACTGGCGTTTGGAATCGAGAAAGGCCTGCCAGCTGTCGACGGTGGTGACGTTCAGTCGGCTGCCGGTCAGGTTTTCGTGAAAAGACTCACGCCGGCCGGGCGATTCGGCGACAAAAAGCACGCGCCCGTCGCGCGTGGCCAGGTGATCCAGCAGCAGGCCCATGGGTCTTTCCAGGCGTGGCGTGAGCGGGTACTTGCCGGGCCCGATTGTCTTGAAGTTGTGGTGGCTGCGCGCCTCTTCAAGCTCGGGGTGCCGGACTCGAATGGTCGGCAGTTTCGACGCCGCTTTGAGCGTTTGTGCCGCATCGGTATAGAGTTGTTCGGGCGGTAGCACCGGTCGCTCGACGTCGTGCCTGCGCTGCTCAAAGCGCTCGGTAGTCTCGTCGAAAAACTGCTCCATTGCGCCCTGACAGTCGCCGTACAGCACCATCGCGGTGGCATCGGGCAGGTAGTCGAAAATCGTCGCCATGCCGGTTAGAAACAGCGGCATGTAATACTCGATTCCGGAAGGTGCCACACCGTTGCTGACATCGCGATAGACAGGACTTTCGCGGCTTTCGTCGAATTGTTGTCGAAAGCCCTGGCGAAACCGCTTGATGGCCTCGTCATCCATGGGGAATTCGCGCGCCGGTAGCAACTCGACGCTTTCGATGCGGTTTTCGCTGTGGGCGATCTGGTCGTCCGGGTTGAAGGTATAGATATTCTCGATTTCGTTATCGAAGTAGTCGATGCGATAAGGCGTGTCACTGGCCATCGGGAATAGATCGAGCAGTGAGCCGCGCACCGCAAATTCGCCGTGTTCGGTCACTTCGCTGACATTGCGATAGCCGGCGTTGGTCAGGCGTTCGCGAAAGTCATCGATCGGCAGCTCGTCGCCCGAGCGGATCAGCAACGCGTGGCGATGCAGGTATTCGGGGGAGCACAGCCGCTGCATCAGCGTGGAGACCGGCAACACCAGGATGCCTCGATCCAGAGACGGCAACTGATAAAGCGTTTTCAGCCGCTGTGAAATGATTTCCTGGTGCGGCGAAAACAAATCGTAGGGCAGGGTTTCCCAGTCCGGAAAGCTTAAGATCGGAATGTTGTCTGCGATGAAAAAGCGCAGCGCATCTTCAACCCGGTAGGTCTCGGCCATCGAGGTGGTGGCAACGACGGTAATGCCGCTGCCACGCGCCGCTAGCTCGGCGATGGCGAGTGCTGCACTACTGCCGTAGAGCTGGCCCCAGTGATTGCGGGATTTGGCCGGCGTGGCGAGGACCTGTGGCAAATTCATCTATCGGAAACACAACCCATAAAAAGCCGCCGAACATACCATATTCGGCGCAGATTTGCCGCCTGCGTCGCTGATCGGGTGTCGATCCTACTGAACGATCTGAAGGTAGCGATCGGCGTATCTTGCGCCCAGCGTTCGCAATCCTTCTGCGGTGAAGTGCTGCTGGTCCAGATGGGTTGGCAGATCGGTTGCCGGCACACAGCTGGTAAGCGGATCGGAATCGCGGTTGAGCGAGTTGAGCTGGTTGTTGACGGGCAGGCGTGATGTCTCGCCGCAGATAAACGGTTCGTTGTAGTCGAACCATGCCTCGGTGCGAAAATTGTTGATCAGCCCGCGCAGTGCATTGCCGTAGGTGATGGTGTCGCCGCCGTCGCTCTCGCCCTGGTGAAAGAGGATGCCATCGAGTTTGCTCTTGTGTGGCAACTGGTTGATCGCATTGCCCACCTTGCTGCGAATGGAATTGTAAAACTCGCCGTTGTAGGCCCAGTGAGAGATCGGCTGACCGGGGGCGGTTGCAACGATAAAACCCACCACTCGCGATGAATCACGCTCTACCATCCGCTTGCCGAAGTGGAGTGCCAGGTTGTTGTCGGGGCTTGTGCCGGGCTCTGTGCGCGGGTGCCAGCCGAGGTCCCAGACCTGGTGCAGGTCGGCAACTCGCCAGCCCGAATTGGTAAATGCGTATACCTGGTGGTGGCCGCCATCCAGTGCCGGGTTGAAGCTGGTGCCGGCGCCCAGCGCATTGGACTGACCGGTAAGCAGCACGAGATCGGTTATCGCCGCAGGGCCGCTGACAGCCGCAGGGCTGGTGACGCAGCTATTGCTGCCGTTCCAGCCCCAGCCGTCGCCATCATCATCGACGCAGGTTGCGTTGTTTGTACCCTGGTTTGCACCGGTATTGGTGCCAGCAGATACACGGCAGGAACCGCTGCCATCCCAGCCCCAGCCGTCGCCATCATCGTCGACGCAGTTTGTTTGCGAATGGTTGCCGAGGTTGGCCGGCGTACCTGCCGGCTGGTTCACCAGACAGCTGGCGACGCCATTCCAGCCATAGCCATCGCCGTCGGGGTCATCGCAGTTTCCGTTTGACGTTGCGCCGCCCGTGGCATTGACGCGACAGCTAGCCGTGCCGTCCCAGCCGTAGCCATCACCATCCGGATCTTCGCAAGCGCCTGAGCTTGCGGGTTGGGAGACGGTGCACGAGTGACTGCCGTTCCAGCCCCAGCCATCGCCATCGTCATCGACACAAGTCTGTGTCCTGCCTTCGCTAAGGAAACACAGACCCAACAGGGTAAAGACGGCAGGGACAAGTCGAATGAGCGGTCTGTGACTGCGGGTGGCAATGTCGGCGCAGCGTGGTAATGTCATGAAACTTATCGTCGTTGAAAAGGCTTGAGTTCAAATATAGAAGACTGCGACGGCATTGCCGGCAAACTCGCGACCGTCGCTTTAAGACTATACGTTTTGCAACAGCTGCCTGAATTCCTGGCTGAACCACTCGAATTCCTGCTCATTGCCAAGTCCCACCCTGATGCAGCGATTCAGTGGCGTCGCGCCGGGCATGCGCATAAATATGTCCCTCTCCGCGAGGGCGGCGATCATTGCTGTGGCGCGTTCGGTACTGTGCAGATCGACGGCGACAAAATTGGTGTACGAGGGCTCGGCATAGAGATCGAGCGACTCGGCAAGCGCCATTACCTGCTGTCGCGCGCGCCCCACAGCGGCCGTCACTGTTGCGAGGAATTCGGTGTCGCGCAGTGATTCGAGTGCACCCACCTGAGCAATGCGGTTGAGTCCGAAGTGATTTCGAACCTTGTTGAACCCGGCGATCAAATCGCGATGGGCGATCGCATAACCGACTCGCTGACCGGCCATCCCGTAAGCTTTGGAAAAGGTTCTGAAACGAATAACCTGCGGATTTTGTGTGTCGATGGGAGGTGCGATGTCGCTTTCGGCGAATTCGATGTAGGCTTCATCCAGCGCCAGAACGCAGTGATCGGGAATTTCTGTGATCATCTGGCTTATAGTTTCTCGCGGGTGCCAGGTACCCATTGGATTATCCGGATTGGACAGATACACCAGCGGCGCCTTGCTGGATCTGGCGGTGTCGAGCAGCGCCTGTGGATCTTCGTGAAAGCCGCGGTACGGCACGGTGACCAGATTGCCGCCAAATCCCGCGACGTGATAGTTGAAGGTCGGATAGGCCCCCAGTGAGGTGACCACGTTCTTGCCCGGGGCCATCAGCATCCGCACGGTCAGGCCCAGCAGCGAGTCGACGCCGGCGTCCACGCAAATCTCATCCAGCGCGACGCCGTGTTTGGCCGCCAGTGCCGAGCGCAGCTCATGGCTCTCCGGATCGGCGTACCAGGAACTTTCTGTCACCGCCTGCTGCATCGCCGCCAGCGCGCGCGGCGAGATGCCAAAGGCACTTTCGTTGGCGCCAATTCGCGCTTTGAAGGTTCGCCCGCGTTTGCGTTCAATGGCCTCGGGACCCACAAATGGCGTGGTGGAGGGCAGTCCTGCGACAAGGGGAGTAAAGGGAATTTGCATGCGCCTACCTGGCGATTGTCGTTGATTGATTGGCCGCCGTCTCGTCCAGTGATTCACACACCAGATCGGCAATGGCAAGCGACGAGGTGAGACCGGGCGACTCGATACCGTATAGATTGATCAGTCCGCGAATACCGTGCTGCGGCTGGCCGGAAATTTCAAAATCAATGTCGCTGCAATCCGGCCGCGTGATTTTCGGACGAATGCCGGAGTAGTCGGGCAGCAGTGCGCTATCCGGCAGTGCCGGCCAATAGCGCCGAATGGCATCGTAAAAGCTGTTGGCGCGATTCGGGTCGACGGCGTAGCTAAGAGAGTCGGCGGATTCATCAGTGAGAAATTCGACGTCGGGACCAAACCGTGCCTGGCCGCCTAGATCGAGTGTCAGATGCACACCCAGACCGCCCGTAACCGGCGCTGGATAGATCAGCCGGCTGAACGGAGATTTGCCCTGCAATCGAAAATAGTTGCCGCGCGCAAACTTTGCCTGTGGAATGCTCCCGGCAGGTAGTCCGCTGGTGTGCCGGGCGAGTTCGACGGCCGATAAACCGGCGCTGTTGACCACCTCAGTGGCACTCAGCACCATGGCTGCATCGCCGCCGGTGGTGACCAGGAACTCATCGGCGAGGCACTCGATTTGGGTTACCTGCGTGTGCAGCACAACCATGCCGCCGGCATTCTCGATGTCGCCCTGCAGGCTGACCATCAGTTGGTGGCTGTCGACAATGCCGGTTGATGGAGAGTGCAGCGCGGCGGTGCAGTGCAACTGCGGTTCGAGCGAGCACGCCTGGCTGGCACTTAGCCATTGCAGGTCGTCAACGCCATTTTTCTGCGCGCGCTCGAAGAGCGATTCGAGCGTTTTGATTTCATCCTCGGAGGTGGCGACGATGAGCTTGCCAATCGCTTTGGCCGCAACGGATCGCGAGCGGCAGTATTCATAGAGCTTCTTGCGCCCGGCGACGCAAACCCTGGCGCGCAGGCTTGCCTCGGGATAATAGATACCGGCGTGAATGACTTCGGAGTTGCGTGAGCTCACCCCCTGGCCGATTGCGGCTTCACGCTCGATCACCAGCACCTGCCGCCCTGTGCGGGCCAGCGCTGCCGCGCATGCCAGCCCGACAACCCCGGCACCAATCACCACGGTTT
The DNA here is from genome assembly GCA_937920585.1 of uncultured Granulosicoccaceae bacterium. Lineage (GTDB taxonomy): Bacteria > Pseudomonadota > Gammaproteobacteria > Granulosicoccales > Granulosicoccaceae > CAKZSB01. The sequence goes on from CAKZSB010000486.1 coordinate 6,508, forward strand.
GAACGTGATCGTCAGCCAATGTGGCGTCTGGCCTCGCGCATGAACTGGTCGTAGAGCAATCCGGAATTTGAAATGAAATCGCCGAGGTTGTCGCTGGCCGCTTGTTGCAGAGGTGCCAGGGCCGCCTCGCCAAGTGTTGCGATGAGTGCATCGCGGTAGGCCGGCACACGTGCCCAGTTGGCCACTGTATCCGGTTCAACTTCAACGTGATACTGCATCGACCAGGCACAGTCACCGACCCGCATGGCCTGAATCGCGCAGGTATCGGAGCGTGCCAGTACGGTGCTGTTCGACGGGGCGCGCACAACCTGCACAGAGTGCCATTGCAGGGCCGCCTGTTGTTTCGGCAGTGCGCTGAAAACCGGATCCTGCCCGGCAGCTTCTGTCAATTCAATATCGAGCACACCAATTTCAGGTACCGGCATCGGGCCGCACTCGCCATCGAGCGAATCGGCCAGTAACTGATGCCCGAGGCAAAGGCCCAGGTAGGGACGCTTGAGGGTTTCAACCCAGTGGGCGATCGCCTGTTTCTCGGCCACCAGCCACGGGTGTTCTTCGGTATCCCAGACATCCATCGGCCCGCCCATCACCCACAGCGCATCGAATCCTTCAAGTGCCGGAATTGGCTCGCCGGCATCCAGCTCCACGGCAGTCCAGTCGATGTTGTCGCGGCGCAGATACTCGCGCAGCTGTCCCGGGTGCTCACAATCGATGTGTTGAAAAACCAGAAGTTTCATTAAATGGTGCAGCGCAGTTACCTCGGGGAAGGTTATCACAGCAGCCCGGCGACGAGAGGGTATAAGCGATGGCTTGCCGCTCGCCTTTGGTGCATTACTGTAGTGAAAAGTTGCCTGCGGTAATGTCGCCTGCGTTCGGATGCACAACCGCTATGCTAGTCTTGTGGGAACCTTCTTTTGTACGAGTGCCGACACATGGTGCTTGTTCTCACCTTTAGCGCCCCATCTCAATGCTGCAACCCTTTGAATTCTTCGTCGGTCTGCGATACACCCGCGCGCGCCGGCGCAACCATTTTATTTCGTTTATATCGCTGCTTTCGATACTGGGCATCGCGCTGGGTGTGACGGCGCTGATAACGGTGATGGCGGTGATGAACGGTTTTGAAAAGGAGTTGCGTACGCGGATTCTGGGTGCTGCGTCGCACGCGACTATAACGTTGTACGAGGAGCCGATGCAGGAGTGGAAAATCCTTGCCGACACAGCTGTGGAACACGCCGGTGTCGTGGGCGCTGCGCCTTATGTGGAAGGTCAGGTCATGGTCGTCAAGGGCAAACAGGTTACCGGCACCGTGGTGCGCGGTGTGTTGCCGGAGAGCGAGCCCGATGTGTCCGATATCGATCAGAAAATGATTGCCGGTGAACTCGTCGATCTGCAACCGGGAAAGTTCGAGATCGTGCTCGGCAGCGCTCTGGCGCGGTACCTCGGTGCCGTGGTTGGCGACAAGGTCACCATCATAACCCCTGAGGCAAGTGTTACCCCCGTAGGGGTATTGCCGCGTATGAAGCGCTTCACCGTGATTGGCATCTTCGAGATCGGCATGTTCGAGTACGACCGCAACTTTGCGCTGCTGCATGCCGATGACGCCTCGGTACTGCTGCGAATGAACAAGGGGTACAGCGGGGTGCGATTGCGGCTCACCGATATGTTTGCCGCACGCAAGGTGGCCAGCGATCTCGCGCAAGAAGTTGGCGAGGAATACTGGGTAAGCGACTGGACACAGCGCCATTCGAATTTTTTTCGCGCGGTTAAAACAGAAAAAACCGTGATGTTTGTCATCCTCGCACTTATCGTTGCCGTGGCTGCATTCAATATAGTCAGCACGCTGGTGATGGTAGTCACCGATAAGCAGTCGGCGATTGCGATACTGCGAACGATTGGTGCGTCGCCGTCGTCGATTATGCTGATCTTTCTGGTTCAGGGGGCACTGATAGGTTTGGTTGGCACGGTGCTGGGTGTGGTGGGAGGTATTCTGCTGGCACTCAACGTGGAAACCCTGGTGCCAGCGATTGAAAGGCTGTTTCAGACCCAGTTTCTCGATCCAAGTGTCTATTACATCAGCTCGTTGCCTTCAGAACTGGACTATGCGGATGTCTGGCGCGTGGCTCTGCTGGCCCTGGTGCTGACACTGTTGGCAACGATCTACCCGGCCTGGCGAGCGGCCCGCACAGAACCTGCGGAGGCGCTGGCTTATGAGTGACATGGTGCCGGTTCTGGAGGCGCGTGGCCTGGGCAAGGTCTATCGCCAGGGCAACCAGAAAATTGAAGTGTTGAAAGGCATTGACCTGCGAATTGAAGCGGGTGATCAGACGGCTATTATCGGTTCTTCAGGTTGTGGCAAGAGTACGTTGTTGCACTCGCTGGCCGGGCTGGACAAACCCGATAGCGGCGAGGTCACGATCGACGGGCGCAATCTGGGCAGCCTCAGTGCGGCGGCACGCGGTTTTCTGCGCAATGAGCTGATCGGTTTTGTGTATCAGTTTCACCATCTGCTGCCAGAGTTCAGCGCGCTTGAAAATGTTGCCATGCCGCTGCTGCTGGGGCGCAAAAAACCCGCGGTTGCCGAAGCGGCAGCGCAGGCGGTTCTTGAGCGGGTCGGTCTGGCAGACCGTGTTCATCACAAGCCGGGGGAATTGTCTGGCGGTGAGCGACAGCGCGCGGCGATTGCCCGGGCGCTTGTAAACAAGCCGCGGCTGGTGCTGGCCGATGAACCGACCGGCAATCTGGATGAAGCTACCGCCGGCCAGGTGTACGAGCTGATGCTGGAGTTAAATCGCGAGTTGGGCACAGCGTTTGTCATCGTCACCCACGATACCCGGCTGGCGGCGCGTATGCAGCGCGTCTATCGATTGAGCTCGGGACAGTTACAGGCCGAATAGTTCTGGCTGGCTTTTTAACTCAGTGAGCGCTGGCGGCGGCGCCACCAGCTGCGAGCACGCCAGCATAATTGAGTCAGCACATAAGCTGCAATCGCGCTGGAAACGGCCAGACTAAACGCACCGAGTGCCAGTGGTTTCCAGATCGTGATCAGTGTGCTGGCAATCCATTCGCTGCTGAACTGCCAGTCAGCGCCCAGCAACGGGCCGCTGTGAGAAGAGCCCATCAGGCGAGTGCCGGTTAGATAGCTGAACCATGTCAGCGGTGCAATCGTGAGCGGGTTGTTGAGCCAGACCAGCGCCGCCGACATCGGGATGTGCGCTCTAAAAAGACACGCACAAAGTGCTGCAATCAGTGTGACACCGGGAACCGGTAGCCAGGTCCAGAAAACGCCGATAGCGGCAGCATGCGATGAACTGCGACGTGTCGTTGTCCAGTACTGCGGATCGGAAAACCAGTGCTCCAGACGTTTAAAGCCTGGTGTTTGCTGCAATTGTTGTCGGGTTGGCAGCGCCGGTATCAGACGGCGGAGTCGTTCAGTCGTCACTGGATGTAACCAGGGTTGAAGTTGGCGGGAATTGCCTGCTGAAGGTTGCGCGAGCAATGTCGGGGGCGCATCATGATGTCTCGTCGGCCTCGGTTCGAATTATAGCGCTGTACTGCTATGGTGCTGCGAGGGGCTATTTGTCGAGTAGTTCACAAGTTTGGCGTAGTTGTGGTGTTTTGGTGTGCAATCGCGTTTGTTGGCGGCGTAACGGCGTATTTTCAACAGCCGCACATAATTTCGGGTTACTGGTCTGTAATGCTTCTCCTGGCTGGATTGGCGCTGCTGGCCGGACCCTCGATCAGTCGTGTTGGTGGCTGGCTGGTGCTTGGTTTTGTCTATGCCAGTCTGCACACCTGGGCCACCCACGAGGAATTGCCCTCGGCGCTCGAAGGGGTTGATCTGCATGTGCAGGGCATCGTCACGGGTCTGCCGGAAAGCGACGAAGGCAAACAGCGGTTTTTTCTAAAGCTTGCTCGGGTAAGTCGAGTCGACGCAGATTCGATTGAGCCGCATTCATCGTGGCTCGTGCGTTTGAACTGGTACGGCCAGGACGCACCGATAATCGCCAGCGGCCAGCAGCTGGACCTCGTGGTCAAGCTCAAACGTGCACGCGGGTTTTCAAATCCCGGCGGATTCGACTACGAAAAGTGGCTTTTTATCAGGCGAATTGTCGCCACCGGCTATGTTCGCGAGCGACAGTTTGATCCATCGACTGCCATCGTTCGCAAGGCGACCGGCTGGCGGCTGGAAACCTGGCGCAACCAGCTCAGGCAGCGATTGCGGGCAGCGACGCAGGGGCTGAGAAACAGCGGCGTCATGCTGGCACTTGCGATGGGCGATCGAAGTGGCATCGATCAGCTCCAGTGGCAGCGATACATCGATACCGGTACCAATCATCTGCTGGCGATATCCGGTTTGCACATCAGCCTGATTGCAGGCTTTGCCGGCTGGCTCGGTGCTGCATTGTGGGGGCGCTACCGGCGAGCGCGGCAATTTACTCGCAACAGTTGTGCAGCGGTGGCCGGATTACTGGCGGCGCTTTGCTATGCGGCCATGGCGGGATTTGCGCTACCCACTCAGCGTGCGCTGATTATGCTGACTGTGCTGGCCGCAGCGCTGTTGTGGGCCCGCCATCTGCGCCGTTCTGCGGGCTTTGCGCTGGCCCTCATTGCAGTGTGCCTGTGGGATCCGAGGGCGGCGCTGGGCGTTGGCCTATGGCTGTCGTTTGCGGCCGTTGCCATATTGATGCTGGTGTTCAGCGGCGAACGTCGGGCGCGCGCGCACAATCGAGCGCTGGCGTTGCTGAGGTCACATGTGTTGATCACGATTGGTCTGGCGCCGCTAACGTTGCTGTTATTTGGCAGAATGTCACTGGTGGCGCCGCTGGCAAATCTTGTCGCTGTGCCGCTGGTGGGTTTTATTGTCGTGCCGCTGGTGTTTGTCTCTTCGTTGCTTGCGACTGTCTCTGTCACCGCTGCTGGTTTGTTGTTTCAGTTACTCGATCAGCTGTTGAGCTGGCTTTCACTGCTACTCGACTGGCTGGCCGCGCTGCCACTGGCGGTGTTGAGCCGCGGAAGCTTTTCGATCTGGCAACTGGCGTTTGCCTGCGCGGCCGTCGCGCTATCGCTGTTACCCCAGTTCTGGCGTTTGCGCTGGTTGCTGATCCCGCTGTTGATACCGGCGTTGTTCGGTGGTTCTGTGCAACGCCCGCCTGAAGGAGAGTTTGAAGCGATCTTTCTGGACATTGGCCAGGGCACGGCAGTGGTTGTGCTAACCCGTCGCCACGCGCTGGTATACGACACCGGAGCCGGCTATTCGGATCGGTTCAATGGTGCCAGTATCGCAATTTTGCCGCTGCTGAAGTCGCGCCAGGTGGCCCGAGTCGACAGGCTTGTGTTGTCGCATCCGGACCATGACCACACCGGCGGTGCCGCCCATTTGATCGACGAGATTGCGGTGGCGACCATTGTCGGGTCGGCACCGGTTGCGGGATTACCGGTCGAAATCGACGACTGCACAGCCACGCTGACGTGGGCGTGGGACGGGGTGCAATTCGAGTTTCTGGCCCCGCAGCACGATCAACAGGGTTCCGAGAATGATCGCTCCTGTGTGCTGGCGATTCGCTCTGCCAGCGGCGCGAGCGCGCTTTTGCCGGGAGACATCGAGCGCGACGGGGAGCGGCTGCTGCTGGCGACCCGGCAAACGCCGGTGCAATTGCTGATGGCGCCGCACCACGGCAGCAAAACCTCATCGAGTGAACGGTTTGTGCGCGTTTTCCAGCCCGAGCACGTGGTCTATACCACCGGCTACGCCAACCGCTATGGTTTTCCGAACAGCCTGGTTCGCGATCGCTACCGCGAGATACAAGCGCGCGAACACAACACGGCGATCGACGGTGCAATCAGCTTTGCCAGCGGCCAGGGTAGCTTCAGCTGGCACAATCAGCGGCAATTGCAGCGCAGAATCTGGAATCGGCCCGGGCAAAAAGCGGATTGATCGGATTCGCGTTTTCCGGATCGCTGTCTAAACTTGAACCAGACCTATTCCCGAAAACGGTGGCTCACCGTTTAACCATACCTTTGAGGCTGGATATCTGTGTTAGAAATTGTAACTGCAGGCGGCTGGTTGATGCTGCCCATAATCGTCTGCTCGATACTGGCGCTCACCATCAGCTTCGAGCGATTGTGGGTGTTGCGCAGGCACCGAGTCGCACCCGAAAACCAGATCGAACAGATTCGTCGCTGGCTGGGTGATGGTCGCGTACCCGAAGACAAGCTGCAAAGTCTGAAAAGCGGTTCTCCGCTGGGGCGCGTACTGGCTGCAGGCGTTGCTAAACGCGCGCACTCCCGCGAGGTCATGCGTCAGTCAATCGAAGAGGTCGGATCGCACGTGGCGCATGAGCTGCAACGGTTTCTGGGCGCACTTGGCACTATCGCCGCGATCACGCCGCTGCTGGGTCTGCTGGGTACCGTGGTCGGTATGATCAGTGTTTTCACGCGTATCACTGGAGCCGGTGTAGGCAACCCCACTGAGCTGGCGGGCGGCATTTCCCAGGCATTGATCACCACAGCGGCCGGGCTTGCGGTGGCGATTCCATCGCTGGTGATGCATCGTTACTTTCGCAGCCGGGTTGAAGGCCTGGTAGTCGGCATGGAAGAGGAGTCGGCGAAATTGCTGGATGTGATGGCGCCAGCCGGGAAGCCGGAGTGAATTTTCGCGCCGGACAGGAGCACGCGGACAGCGAGTTGAATATCACACCGCTGATCGACGTAGTCTTTTTGCTGCTGATTTTCTTTATGGTTTCGACGACCTTTCAAAAAGAAACCCAGCTGAAACTGCAGCTGCCTCAGGCCACTGATAACGAGCAGCCGCTGCCCGATCAAAGTATTGAAGTGACGATTAACGCCAGTGGAAAGTACTACATCAACGGCAGCGAACTCAGTGATTCCACACCCACTACCATGCGTCGCGCGCTCGCCAGAGTATCGCGTGGTAAAAAGGATGTTCCGCTGGTGATAAAGGCGGACGCGAGAGCCAGTCATCAAGCTGTCGTAACAGCAATGGACGCCGCTGCGCAACTCGGTATGGTACGCATGTCTATCGCGACGGCCGATCAGCACTAGCAGTTGCGCGCGATGAGCGCGCGCGCATGAAGAGCTGACTCACTTGCCCGCGCTGTGTCATCGCGGGCCGTTACCTCTTAGTTGCGCACCAGGGATTTCAATACTTTTGAGTAGCACCACGGCTGCCGCGGCCAGTGGCATGCAGATCTATCGTCGATTGCTCTCCTACACTGCCGCCTACCGGGCTCAACTGGGCCTGGCGCTGCTGGGTATGGTGCTATACGCCGGCTCAGCCACGGCGTTTGCCGCATTGATGAAGCCCATGCTCGACGGCAGCTTTGTCGATCGCGACAGCGAATCCATCGTCTGGGTTCCGATTATGATCGTGGTGGTGTTCCTGCTGCGTGGCATCGGCGGGTTTTGCTCCACCTATTATATGGCGTGGATCGGCTGGCAGATCGTCAAACGTATACGGCGCCAGCTATTCGACAAATACCTGGGGCTGCCTTCAGCACACTTTGATACCGCCTCCAGTGGCGAGATGATTTCACGGGTCACTTTCAACGTTCGCAACATTTCAGTGGTGGCTGCGGATTGTTTGACCGTGCTGGTGCGCGACACACTGACGATCGTCGGGCTGCTTGGGCTGATGATCTACCACAGCTGGAAACTGTCACTCGGGTTCATCGTGCTGGGGCCGATCGTGGCGCTGATTGTGCGGTTTGTCAGCAAACGCTTTCGGCGCCTGAGTCGCGGCATTCAGGATTCGATGGCACAGGTTGCCAGCGTGATTGAGGAGGTGGTGAACGGTCAGCGGCTGGTGAAGGTATTCGGCGGTCAGCAGTACGAGCGTGAACACTTTGATGCGGTGAATGAGCGCAACCGCGTGCTGAATGTGAAGGAGACGGCCACGCGGGCGGGAAGCTCTCCGTTGATTCAGTTTCTGGTCGCCCTGGCGCTGGCGATCATCGTTTATCTGGCGTCCTCTGGTGTGCTGGTGGGCGAGGTCACGGTGGGTGTGTTTATGTCGTTCATCACGGCCATGATGATGCTGTTCGCACCGCTGAAGCAATTGACCAACGTCAATGCAAAAATCCAGGCGGGCGTGGCGGCCGGTGAAAACGTGTTTGCTATTCTCGATGTCGAGTCGGAGCGAGATGACGGGCAAAATTCACTCGAAACCGACCGCATTGCGGTCAAGTTTGACCGTGTGCAGTTTGAGTATCAGCCCGGTGTCCCGGTGTTGCGCGATATCTCATTTGCGGTCGACAGCGGCGAAGTCGTGGCGCTGGTGGGCGGGTCGGGCAGCGGTAAGTCCACCATTGCCAACCTGCTGCCAAGACTCTACGACACTACCGGAGGCGTTGTGTCGATCAACGGCCAGGATGTGCGCGACTACACGCTGGCCAGTCTGCGCCATCACATCAGCTACGTGGGGCAGGATGTCACGCTGTTCAACGACACCGTGCAGGCCAATATCGCCTATGGCGACATGCGCGATTTACCGTTCGAGAAAATTCGCGAGGCCTGCGAGATCGCCAATGCGGATGAGTTTATCCGCGGCTTGCGCGACGGCTATGAAACGGTAGTCGGCGAAAATGGTGTCATGTTGTCCGGTGGCCAGCGCCAGCGCCTGGCGATTGCACGCGCCATTTTGAAAGATGCGCCGCTGCTCATACTAGATGAGGCGACCTCTGCGCTGGACACTGAATCCGAGCGCAGCGTTCAGCAGGGTTTGCTGGAACTGATGAAAAACCGCACCACGGTAGTGATCGCCCACAGGCTCACCACCATCGAGAACGCCGATCGCATCGTTGTGATGGATCAGGGGCGCATCGTTGAAGCGGGTAGTCATGCTCAGCTGCTCGGCAGAGGCGGACACTACGCTGTACTGCACGGCAGTGTGTTGAATGCGGAAAGTTGAAGTGCTTCGGGAATGCTTATTGAGCAGTATTGATTCGTTTACTGGCGTGTCGTCATCCGCTGAGAGCGAGTCGGGTGGTCGGTGAACCCGTCTTCTGGCACCGTCGCGGGCTCATAGCCTGGCTGCTCTGGCCGGTATCACTCCTGTTCCGGCTCATTGTCTGGCTGCGGCGTCGATGTTATGCCACTGGCCTGTGCCGCCGCTGGCGCGCGCCGGTTCCGGTGATCATCATAGGCAATATCACGGTCGGCGGGGCAGGCAAAACACCTCTGACTATTGCGCTCGCGCAGATGTTGTCCGAGCGAGGGGCCAGGGTCGGTATTGTGACACGCGGTTATGGTGGTCGGAGTGCTGGCTGGCCGATCGTGGTCGCTGCCGATACCAGCGCTGAGCAGGCCGGTGACGAAGCTGTGCTGCTCGCCAGCCGCACCGGGCGGCCAGTGGTGGCCGGACCCGACCGCGTCGCCGCGGCCAAACACCTGCTGGATCTGCACGATTGCGATGTACTGCTCTGTGACGATGGCCTGCAGCATTATCGCCTGCAGCGTGATGTTGAAATTGTAGTCGTGTCCGCCGCCAGGTTGTTTGGCAACGGGTTCAGCCTGCCCGCCGGCCCGCTGCGCGAATCAGTCACCCGGCTTGGCACTGTCGACCTGCTCGTGCACAGTGGTACAGAGCGGCAGCAACCTGGCTATCAACTTGAGCCGGAGGCGGTATTGTTGAACGTAGCAGATACCACCGTCGAGCGTGCGCTCGCTGGATTGCAGCAGACACAGGTTCATGCTGTGGCGGGCATTGCGCGCCCCGAGTCCTTTTTCGAGTTGTTGCGCGAGCTCGGTCTGCAACCAATTGAGCATCCGTTTGCCGACCACCATCAGTTCAGCGCCGCCGATCTCGCCTTTGGTGACGACCTGCCGGTGGTGATGACAGAGAAGGATGCGGTCAAATGTGCGGCATTTGATCTGCCCGATTGTTGGTTTTTGCGCGTGCACGCGAACCTCGACACCGCTATTGAGGATGCGTTGCACCAACTATTCGAGCGTTTGCTGGGCGAATCAGCCGGGGAAAACTGTGGAAACTGAATTCAAGGTTGTGATACCGGCGCGTTATGAGTCGAGCCGGTTTCCGGGCAAGCCACTGGCGAAAATTTGCGGCAAGGCGATGGTACTGCACGCCTGCGACCGCGCGCGTGCCTCAGGTGCTGCCGAGGTCGTTGTGGCAACCGATAACAAGCGTATCCGCGATGTTTGCGCAGGCGCTGGTGTGGATGTTTGCATGACTGCCGCTTCGCACCGCACCGGCACCGATCGGATAGCCGAGGTAGTGGCGAGCCGAAACTGGCCGGACGAGACTATTGTGGTCAATGTACAGGGCGATGAGCCGCTGCTGCCAGAGGCTGCGATTTTGCAGGTCGCGGACAACCTGCAATCGCATTCCGAGGCGTCAATTGCCACGCTGGCCACAGCAATTAGTGACCCTGAAGAGGCGGCGGATCCCAATGTGGTCAAGGTCGTGTTCGATGCCAGTGGTATGGCGCTGTACTTCAGCCGGGCGACTATTCCAGCGGTACGCGATGGTGAGCGTGCGGTCGGTGACACTTTTCGGCACATTGGCTTGTATGCGTTTCGGGGTGGCTTTCTGCGTCGATTTACCCACATGGGGGAATCTGCCATCGAGCAACTTGAGAAGCTGGAACAGTTGCGTGCGCTCTGGCACGGCGAGCGAATTCATGTGGCGGTGGCCGTCAGCCTGCCGGGACCCGGCGTTGACACACCCGGGCACCTGCGTCAGGTCGAGGCAATTATGGAGGCACAATCTTGAACCGCGAATGGGAAGTTCTGCAACGCGAGGCGTGTTTTGAAGGCTTTTTCACGTTAAATCGATACCGTTTCAAGCATGAGTTGTTCAATGGCGGCTGGAACGAACCGATTGAGCGAGAAGTGCTTGAGCGTGGCCATGCGGCGGCAGTGTTGCCGTACGATCCGGCGCTCGACAAGGTCCTGCTTATCGAGCAGTTTCGACCCGGCGCGATAGGTAATCCGACGGGCCCATGGTTGATCGAATTTATCGCGGGTATTGTGGAGCCTGGCGAGTCCGACGAAGAGGTTGTTCGCCGCGAGGCAGAGGAGGAGGCGGGTATTCAGCTCAATGATGTTGCGCCGTTGACCACGTTCTATCCCAGTCCCGGCGGTAGCAGCGAGACCATCGCCCTGTTGTGGGCAACCGCAGATCTCTCATCTGCGGGCGGTGTTTATGGTCTGGCTGATGAGGGCGAGGATATTCGCGCCAGCGTGCACGATTTTGGTGCCGCGCTGCGCATGGTCGAAAGTGGAGAGATCAACAACGCCGCAACCATCATTCTGATGCTCTGGTTCGAAAAAGTTCGGCGTGCAAAATTTTCGGCTGCCTGATTGGCCAATTGAGTTGCCTGCCCATTTCGCTTTGCCAGGAGAGCGAACGGGTGGTCGGAGAAATTATGCATTTGTCGGTCAAAACACATAGAAAACCCCCAATTTAGCGGGGTTCTCGCCGCTACCTTTCGGGATACGTCGGCAAAGTCTGTTTTTTTTACAGCCTGCCTGACGTCCAATATCACCCATGAGGTAGGATGAAAGTGCCTGATTTGGTTGACTTAATTATCACCGGGGTCTCGGATGATCTGACTGCAGAGCAGCTCGAGGAGCGTCTGGCTCAAGCTGCGGCGTTGTGTGATCAGCAAGTACCGGATTATGCAGAACTCAGCAGCGGGCAGGCAGTGACCTGGCAAACCGGCGTTGAGCGCGATCAGGCTGAGGTTCAGCTTGGCCAGTTGACCGAGCTTGGTTTGGTGTGCGAACTCCGTGCTGAGTCCGCGAGCGGAGCCGCTGTTGATATCAGTGCGTCTGACCTCGAGCTATTCGATGACATTGATTCCCTTGGGCTTTCAGAGCTGCCATCCAAGTCGCCGGCCGACGAGGATGAATCTGATCAGGCCAGCGACGAGCCAGTCGATTTTGCAGCAGACTTCGGCGATCTCGATGCCGAAGCACCCGAACCTCTCGATAGCAGCGCGGCCTCGAAAACGGCTGGCAGTGACGACCTGCCGGAACCTGTGGAAAGCGACGAAATCCCGACGCCGTCGCCCGACATAGCCGCCGCTGGCTTGCCAGACA
>CAKZSB010000487.1 GCA_937920585.1 uncultured Granulosicoccaceae bacterium
GCTTTGCCTTTTTCATAACCCAGTGATAGATTTTCGGGGTCGGCGCCCAAGTCAAAGCTCGACGAATGCATCTGAAGCGGTTCGAGAATCTGTTGCTCTATATAACGGGTGTAGGGTTCGCCACTGGCAAGCTGCAGCGCATGCCCGGCGAGAGAATAGCCGACATTCGAGTAGGAAAACGCGGTGCCGGGTTCTGATGTCAGGTACTGGTCTTTAAGCAGATTCACCACTTGCGTGAATGGCTCGGGTTGTTCGGCCCACATACCGGCGATCATATCGCTGGGTAACGCAGCGTGATGACTGAGCACTCGGCGTAGTGTCACGCCATCATCGTTTCCGTTGTGACTTTGAATGCGAAAATCGGGTATCGCTTCGCGCAGTGGCGCATCCAGTGCGAGCCTGCCCTGCTCAACCATCTGCATTACGCCAAGCGAGGTGAAAGATTTCGTTACCGAACCCGCACGAAAAAGTGTATCTGCTGTGACTTTGCGACCGGATGCCTTGTCAGCGAATCCATAGTTGCGCTGAGCGACGATATCAGATCCGTCGACGAGCGCTATCGCAATCCCGGTAATGCCATTGCGCTTGATCCTGCCGGGCACATCGCGATCGAGCCAGCGTCCGATCTCGGCGTAACCACCTTCACTCAGACGTTCCGGTGATGGAAATTTGCTTGATGTTCCGCAGGCATTAAGCAAAAGTGCAAACATTGGCAGAATAACTTTCAGGTAGTGCATAAATACTGATACTCGCGAATCCAGCGTATGTTGCAAATTTAATTACCGACAGCTGCACCATCTGTAACAAAGTGTATTGCGCTGGCCGTTTTGGTGTGCTTCTGATCTGTTTACTAGCCGCCGGATAACTCGCGGTCAACCAGTGCGAGCCAGTAGCCAACACCATAGACAATGGCGGCATCATTAAAGTTGTAGTCAGGGTAATGCAGTTTACCGGAGACGTGTTCATCGCTCGCAGATCCCATCCAGATGTAATTGCCCGGCCGTGCATTCAACATAAACGCAAAATCCTCCCCGGCCATACAGGGCTGGTGCTCGCGAATCACATGTTCACCGCCGACAATACCACCTGCGATCTCTGCGGCAACATCGGCCTCGGCTGCCGGGTTGATCGCCGGCGGATAGTTCTTGCGATAGTCTATAACCGCCTCGGCGCCAAAGCCCTGCGCGATGCCGTTAGCCAGTGATCGTATACGCGCCTCGGCCTGCTCGCGAACGGCGGCGTCGAAGTAGCGAACCGATCCGCCGATCACGGTTTCGTCCGGCATGACGACATAGGCATCGGAGCCCTTAAACATCGATACACCGATAGTAGCGGTGTCATGCGGTGAGATATTGCGTCCGGGCACGCTCTGAATTGCGGTGACAAGATGCGCTGCGGCCAGCACCGTATCGATGCCATCGTGCGGCATACCGGCGTGCGTGCCCTGCCCGCGTATGGTGATATCGAAATAGTCGATACCCGCCATCACGGGGCCCGCCAGTGAGCAGAATGTCCCCAGTGGCAACTCTGGCCAGTTGTGCAGCCCCCATACGGATTGGCAGTCAACCTGATCAAACAGGCCTTCATCAACCATCACCCGGGCGCCGCCGCCACCCTCTTCGGCGGGCTGAAAAATCACGGCAACCGAGCCGTTGAAGTCACGGGTTTCTGCCAGCAGCTGCGCGGTACCCAGCAGCATTGCTGTGTGGCCGTCGTGGCCGCAGGCGTGCATGACGCCGTCGGTGGTCGATCGATAGGGAAGATCGTTGTGCTCCTGCATCGGCAGCGCATCCATATCGGCGCGCAAGCCGATCGTCGGGCCCGGCCGTTGTCCGTGAATGATCCCAACCACTCCGGTTGTGGCCATGCCGGTGATTACTTCATCAACACCAAACGCGTGCAGTTTCTCGGCGACAATGGCCGAAGTTCGAAATTCCGTGAACCCGATTTCAGGATGTGCATGAAGATCACGACGCCAGCTCGATATCTCGCTATGCAGTGCAGCAATGCGATTGTGATGGCGTGAGTCGATAGCGGGAGATTGAGCCAAGCGCAGATCCTCGGTGGGCGGCAGCGCAATATGTTATCACCACGCAAATGCCGGCGCGGTCAAACTGCGGGGAACCATCAGCAGAGCGACCCGGCATGGCAATTAAACCTCACCGGGTTACAGCCGATAACCCGTGCCGAGATCGACGGAATTCGCGCAATTATGGCTGACAATGAAAGCTCTCTGCGAGTACCTGCCATTGTGGCAGCCGTGTTTGTGGTTGGAATAGTCGTCACCACAGCCGCTGCGCTGGATTCGCATCCAACAAAACCGGACAATGTCTCGGCAGAGGCTTTTCGGCCCGCAGACGTGCTCAACACGCGTGATCGTGAAATCGCCGCAGTCGCATGGGCATACTTCGAACGCAACACCCAGCCTGCGACCGGTCTTGTCAATTCCGTTGATAACTATCCTTCCACCACCATGTGGGACACCGGATCAACACTGGCGGCCTTCCTTGCCGCCGGCGACCTGGGGCTGATTTCGCGTGCCGATGAGCATCGCCGCATCAATCAGCTGCTGACCACCCTGGAGCGACTGGACCTGTTCAACGAAGAGGCGCCGAACAAGGTCTACAACACAAAAACAGCCCGAATGAGTAACTACCGCAACCAGCCCGATGCAAGGGGCATCGGTGTTTCAACACTCGATCTGGGGCGGCTGGTGTCGTGGTTGCAAATTACATCGAATATTCATCCACGCTATGCCGACCGGGCTGCTGCCATTATCGAGCGCTGGAGCTTTTGCCGTTTGTCGGACGGTGGCCAGATGTTTGGTCTCGGCCGCAAAGAGGACACCATCAGCGTATTACAGGAGGGTCGCCTGGGATATGAGCAATATGCTGCCCGCGCACTGCAACGGCTGGGACTCGACATGCGCATAGCGGCAAGCTATCGAAACAGACACGCGATGCAGGTAGAGGTTGAAGGGGTATCCATTGCAGCTGATCGTCGCGATGCGAGCCGGCTTGGCGCACACAATTATGTCGTGGCAGAATCCTATGCACTGGACCTGCTGGAAAACGGTCGCACCAGTGAAAACGAACCGCTGTTTGCAAATATTGTAGAAGCACAACGTCGCCGCTATCAACGCAGCGGACAGGTAACAGCCGTCTCTGAAGACAATATCGACCGTGCGCCCTGGTTTGTCTATAACACTGTTTTTACCAACGGCAAGCCGTGGTTTACCCTGACTGATCGCGGTGAGGATATGGACCATTTGAAAACCATATCGACCAAGGCCGCCATATCGATGGCTTACCTGCAACCTGATCAGCCCTACAGCAAAACCCTGCTCGATAGCGTCTGGCAGGCACGCAACCCGAAAGGCGGGTGGTATTCAGGTATCTATGAAAAAACCGGACAATTCAACAAAGCCACCACCGCCAACACCAACGGTGTGATCCTGTCGTTAATGCTCCACAAGAAATACGGCGCGCTGCACAAGATCTGCAACGACTGTGGCGACGGGCTGGTGCTGAGCGATGCCTACCTGAAATCTGCGCAGTCTGCCGAGCACTGCAATGATGATATAAGTCGTCGCGAAGCGCTTGCCTCCGCGCGTGTTTCGCAGCGCTTGGAGCTTTGGGCCCGGCTGCGAGCGCAGCACGCAGTCGACCAGCTCGATGAAATCTCGGCTTTGCTCCACGCCTCGCAATCACAGATGCAAAGCGGCAATTCAACCGGAGCACTTTCGACATTGTCTAAAGCCAAGCGCCACACCTGGGAGGCCAGTACAACGATAGCCGGGCAACAAAAGGCACTGCGTGCGCTTATGCCGGAATTTGATCAACTAAAAGCGAAGTGGAAAAGCGGTAACAGATCATCTGATACGGCAGCACTCGTAGCGTTGATCGAAAAAAACCGGCAGAGTCTGCTTTAAACCACCGCAACTCACGAAGAACCAGGCGCCCAAACTCAGGCGCCCGGCGTTATTACTGTATTACCGACTGAGGGCACCCACACCGGAAAAGCGAAACGCCTCTTGTTCGAGCGCGTCGATTTCATCCACTTTCATTTCATCGTGCGCCACCGTAATACGACCGAGAAATACCAGCGGTAACTCATCGGCACGGTCCTCCAGATGCGCTTTAATGGCCTCGGCCGTGGCAGCACCGACGTCGTCACCCATACGCATTGGCGTAGCATCCAGTTCGCCGTTGCGGATTGCTTCAAGCTCCAGCCCGGTACCGCCCCAACCGGTTGAAAAGATTTCTTTCTCCTTTGCCACGGCCTTTTGTGCCTCGACCGATCCCATCGACATTGCGGTATTGGCATTGTGAATCACGGTGGCTTCCGGATACGCCTGTAAAATTAACGACGTGCCTTCAAATCCACCTTCGCGCTGATACTCGCCATAGTGCTCGTACACTACATTCCAGTTTCCTTTCTCAGCAACGCATTCCTTGAAATCCCCGGAACGCTGGTTGTCGGTGATACCCGGTATACCACGGTTCATTGCGTAGGTCACATCCTTGCCCAGTCGCTCAACCATGTAGTCACAAATCTTCAGCGCACCATAGGCTGAGGAAAAATCAAACCAGCCAGCCGGTTGCTTTTCAAAGTACTTCAGCGGTGTGTGAAATGCCCAGACGAAGGTAGTCAGGTTTTCGTTTTTGGCCAGCTTCTCGATGTTGTCGCCCTGAATGGCAAGCTCTGACGGTCCAAAAATCACGAAGTCGTAGATATCGGCATCCTGATCGACCTGAGCCGTGTAGGTCGCTTGCAGCGAATGCTCTATCTGGCGACTGGCAAACTCGGTCGCCTCGAACGGGATCTCAAGTTCCTCCAGCCTTTTTGTCAACGCCAGGTAATTGCGTGCCCAGAAGTCCGATGTATCGGCGGAGGGATAAATCAGTGCAATTTGCAACGGTTTATCCAGCTTGCCGGCGTAGGGTTTTGCAATTTCCGCTGTGGCGTTCTGCAAAGCCTCCAGCGCGCCGTCCTGATTGACTTCACCGGGTAGCCAATGGTCTCGATCAGCGATGCCATCCATTTCCTTCAACGGCAACGACTGTTGTGCGATCGCAGTACCGGATACCGCCGCTAAGGCAGCGGCCAGCACCGTAACTCTCAATGTCATACTCATCTCAATTCCTCACAAGTTTGCGGGTGGTGGTGATTGACGAGCTTGCGTGCTACCCGTCAGGTGATAAATTCAGTGTTGGCGGATTCACTAACCGCTAGGCTTGACATTGCCGGACAACAGCCAGCCCAGCAGCAATAACAGCAGCAGTGAGCCTGCCACCATGGCGATTAAACGAAAGGTTTTAGATTGCGCAGGGCTTGCAAACAGACTGCCGATGCCCGCGCTGCCATCGCGATCTTTTTTCTGTAGCCAGGTATATAACGCTACCGAGAAAATGATCACCACACCGGAGGCAACCGACTGCCAGAAGAATTCGATGCGAAGTGTCACCAGCGCGTTGATCATCATGGACAACAGCAGTACTCCGGCGAGAGAACCGACAATCGATGCGCGCCCGCCAAACAGGGACGTTCCGCCGACCACGACAGCTGCAATCACATGCAGATTGAAATAAGGCGCAGACGTTGCCTGTATGGCATTCAGCTTGCCGGTCAACATCACGCCGGCAAGCGCTGCCATGGTGCCCATCAGCACGTAGGCATATATTCGATGTCGATCAACATCGATGCCGGTCATATCGGATGCTTCAGGGTTCGAGCCAATCGCGATGGTGTAGCGGCCGAAATGCGTCGTGGTAAGGATGTAATACCCGATAGCCATGGTGATCAACCCGATAACCACCGGTGTAGGTAAGTAGAAAAACGACTGACCACGGCCAATCTCGGTGATCAAATCCGGAAAACGGGCCAGTACAAGTCCTTTGGCAATGACCAGTGCAAAACCGCGATAGACCAGGTCCATCGCGAGTGTGCCAATCAGATCCGGTACTTTCAATCGAGTGATAACCAGCCCGTTCAACAGCCCCATCAGCGCGCCAAGTGCCAGCGCTATCAAGGCTGCAACGGGTGCCGGAAAACCGTACTGTTTGATCAGAAATGCCATCACAATGGCCGATAACGCCGCCACCGACCCAATCGACAGGTCAATCCCGCGCTGGGTAATCACGAACGTCATCGCCATAGCCATTGGCATGTACAGCGCCGCATCCAGCAGTATCTGATTGAGATTAGAGCTGCGGAAATAACGTGCCGGCTCAGCAATTCCCATGAATAGCAGAATGGCGAGGATCATCGCCATCGGGCCAATAAAGCTGACGTAGGGCTCGAGTTTCTGCCCGATTCCCACGGGTGGCGGTGGAGAATCAGAATGGCTTTCGGACATTTCGTTTTCCCTTTAGGCGGCGGCAGTTGTTTTGCTGCCAACGATCATGGCTAGTACGTCTTCGTTACTGGTGGTCTGCGTTTCCACCACGCCCACACAACGACCACGTCGCTGAACATGAATGCGATCGGAGATCTCGAATACATCGTCGAGCGAATGTGAGATCACGATTACGGTCAGTCCCTGATCGCGCAGCGATTTAATCAGTTGCAAGGTACGCGATGTCTCCTGCGGGCCCAGCGCCGCAGTCGGTTCGTCCATCACCAGCACACGCAAATTCTCATGCCGTACAGCGCGCGCAATGGCAACTGCCTGCCGCTGACCGCCAGACAGACTCTCGGTCGGCACATCCATACTCTTCAACTCAACGCCCAGCCTCTCCTTCAACGTACGCACAGCAGTATCTTTCATGCGTTTGTTGTCGAGCAGTTTTATACCCAATACCGAGCGGGTGAGTTCCGAACCCAGGAACAGGTTCTCGGCTGGCGTGAGGTGATCTGCGATCGCCAGATTCTGGTATACCGCATCTATACCGGCGGCAATGGCATCAGAGTGGCTGGACATTTCAAAGCGCTGACCATCCAGTTCAATAGAACCGCTAGTGGGCTGGTACACACCGGTAAGAATTTTTATCAGTGTCGATTTACCCGCACCGTTGTCTCCAACAATAGCCAGCACCTCACCTGCCCGTGCATCGAGGTCGACATTGTCGAGTGCCAACACGCCGCCAAATCGCTTTGTGATGCCACGCATCCTGACCACCGGCACAGCACTATGGTTTGTCGATTCAGAATCGCTTGTCACCAGTTTCCTCCTCTCGCTTGTGCAAATCGGGTTTCCGGGTTTATTGCATCAGACAGGCACAATATTCCCGCTACTTGTCAATGACACCGTTACCGGTAACGTTTTTTCATACAGAAAGACATTGCCTGCCATTCACTGTGCTACTGCAAAACGCTACCTGGAAACGGTGTCATTGATTTCATGTCGCCGCGCTGTCTATTTACCCCAGATCTTCGAGTATGCCTCGCGATAGCCATTGTCCGGATCGAAGATCGGACTATCGCCCATCGCTTTGGCACCTTCCATGGTGACAACAGCCGGTGCCGTGATGTAGCCGGAACAATCTGCACCAGAAATCGCCCGGTTCAGTTCGTCTACCAGTTGCCAGCCTTGCAGATTCAGAGGCTCCGCAACGGTTATCGATTGATACTGGCCCGTTTTAATGCGCTGGAACGCAGACTCTGAACCGTCACCGGCAGCTACAGCCCTGGGAGAACCATCACCTTTGATACCGGCAGCGGCGAGTGCCGGGCCCATGAAGTCAAAATAGATGTCGTTGATCGCGAGTGCGTGTGTCCAGTCGCTACCGTATTTCTGTAACAGGCTGGTGGTCAGCGGCCCCATGCGGCTGGAGGTATCCGCAATCGGCGTGTCGACATACTCAAGCACGGTACCACCCATTTTCTCAATGGTCTCTTTTATTCGATCAGCTTTATCGATCGCGATTTGATAGGTTGAGTCAGTGAAAATCACCACACCGGGTTTGCCACCGGCATCTGAAATTGCCCAGCTGGCTGCTTCCTCGGATACTGTCATCGCATCAGTCGATACGTTAGCGAAGATACCACCCGGTGCGTCGCAGCCGATTTTTGGCCCGGAATGCCACGACACCATCGGGATATTCGCACTGGCCACCTGATCCAGCGCAGCCTGTTGTTCCACCGCATCAAAACCGTTAATGATGATTCCGTCTGGCTGCAGGGCCATCGCCTGTCCGAAAGCTGCGGTACGCCCCTGGACCGAACCCGCCCCGTCAAGCACGCGTACATTCCAGCCAATTTTATCAACCGCTTCTTCCACGCCGTTGGTCACACCAAGTATGCCCCCGTTTTTCATGTCGGCCGCCAGCACGACAATGGTCTTGTCTGCTGCAGCGCCAGGTCCGTCAGCCGGACCATCGAAGGCAGTTGTTGCTGTTGCTTGTCCGATCACGCAGGTAATGGCTACGCCAGTCGCGACAGCATTGAGCATAAGTTTCCTGATCATGGTTTCTCCATAAGATTACGTGTTTGCACGCTACTTGTTGGCAGCGCTTTTTCTACGCTGGGCATAGCCGGCAATGCCAATGGCCACCAGCAAGGTGACACCGTTGAACATCGGCTCTACCCAGAATGAACCACCGAACTGCTGTATGCCGGATATCCCGACGGCGAGGATCGCCACGCCGACAATAGTCCCCCACACATTGACCCGTCCCGGTTTGATTGTGGTCGAGCCCAGAAAGGCACCGACCAGCGCAGGCAGCAGAAATTCCAGCCCGACACTCGCCTGCCCGATACGTAGTTTTGATGCGAGCAGCACCCCGGCAAGTGCAGTCATCAGTCCGGAGGTAACAAACGCACCCACCACGAATTTACGTGTTGGAATGCCGTTCAATTCCGCGGCTCTGGGGTTTGCGCCGATAGCGTAGAGGTAGCGCCCGACCGGGGTGTACTCCAGAATCAGCCACATCGCGATGGTGATCGCAAAGATGTAGTACGCCGTTATGGGCAGACCCATGACAAACGTGCCATTGATCGCGTAGAAGCCATCGGGTAACAAACCAACCATCTGTCGACCACCGGTGTGCCACAACGCCAGTGCATAAAGGATGGTGCCGGTTCCGAGTGTTGCGATAAAGCTGTCAATCTTCGCTACTTCAACGAGTAAACCGTTCAGAAAACCAACCAGTGCACCCAACAGCAATACAATAACAACCGCCAGTGGCCACGGTACGCCGAACATGGTTTGCAACGAAATAGCCAGAATGTGCCAGATCACAATACCGTAGCCAACGGTCAGATCGATACGCCCGGCGGCCATTGGCACCATCGCTGCGAGACTCAACAGCGCTATGATTGATTTATCCGACAATATCGCCCTCAGGTTGAGCATTGTCGGAAAGGTTTTTGGTAGCAAAATCGAGAACAGAACGATTAGAAATACCGTCAATACGACCAGACCATAAACGGGCAACAGCCTTCCGACGCGCTGCAACAGCGAAAGCTTGTTCAATTCTGCGCGGGTGGGTTCAAGCGCGTTTGATTCAATCGATTGCATGGCTGGTCGCTTTTGAAATCCGGGCTTCGCTCGCAGAGGCCTGCTGAATAAGATTTTCGGTGGACAAATCTATGCCTTTTAACTCAGCGACACAGCGCCCTCTGCTGAACACTAGTGCGCGATGGCAAATGTTGGCCACTTCTTCAAAGTCAGTTGATACAACCAAAACACCCATGCCCGATTGTGTTGCGTTGAAAAGCAGTTGGTAGATCTCGGCTTTGGCACCAACATCCACACCGGCAGTAGGGTCTTCTGCGATAAGCATTTTGCGCCCGGTCTCAAGCCAGCGGCCCACCACTACTTTCTGTTGATTGCCGCCAGACAGTGCGTCGATTGGCAGGCCTGGATCATTGGGGCTCAAGCCAACCAGGCTGCCAAGTTCTCGCGCCTTGTCGATCTCGCGACGGCTGCGTTGCAATTGCAACAGGTGCCGTCCGCGAACCAGCGGATTGATAAAGGTGTTCTCACAGATTGACAACGCGGGTGCCACAGATTCAACAATTCGATCGCCCGCCAGAAAACCGATCCCAAGTTCAATCGCACGTGCAGGTGACGACAGTTCTACTTGTCTGCCATCGAGCCATATCGTTGCCTGGTTGTCCTCCAGCCCGAACAACGCGCGCCCTATTTCCTCGTGACCAGCACCTCTCAAGCCCACCAGTCCAAGCATTTCACCATATTGCAGTGACAGATCGAGCTTACTAACGCGGCTGGTTTGCATGCCCTCTATTCGGAGCACCGCGCCAATGGCAGTCTCACCGTCGCCGGTAAGCGTTGGTGCATTCGCAGCTGTGGTCGTCAATGCCGGTCTGGATATCTCACGCGTTTTCTGACCGACAATCAAAGTCACCAGTTCTTCCGGGCTGGTGTAGTTGATATCTCGAACACCGGCCATTTCTCCATCGCGCAAAACCGCAACCCGATCGGCGATGCGAAATATCTCGTCGAGCCGATGTGACACGTAGATCATGCCGACGCCATTTTTTCTTAACGGTCTGAGCGCATTGAAAAGCCGTTCTACCTCATCGGCGGGCAAACTCGCGGTGGGTTCGTCGAGAACCAGAAAGTCGCACTCAACAACCAGCGCTCTGGCAATGGCGACCAGTGATTTCTCGGTTCGAGTAAGGGAGGAAATTCGGGTGCTGGGATCAAAATCGCTATCGACAAGCTGCAGCGCACGCGTTGCGATAGCTTCTGTGTTGCGCCACGAAATCAAGCCGCACTTCCTGGCAAAGCCCACGGCCAGCGCAATGTTTTCGGCGATGCTCATCCATTCAATCAGCCCGAGATCCTGATGAATGAACGCCACTTGCGGACCGGCGACCACCTGACCGGGCTTATGCAGATACTCTGCCCCGTCGATCAATACACGCCCCTCGTCCGGGACATGCAACCCACCGAGCGTTTTGATCAGCGTGGATTTACCCGCGCCGTTTTCCCCGAGCAGCGCAACGATCTCACCGCGCTCCACATGCAGCGAAACGTTTCGCAGTGCCTGCGTTGCGCCGAAATTTTTTGACACGCGGTCAAAAAACAATCCCTCCGATTGCGGCAAGTGACCTCCGTTACCTTGATCAAGTCGATTAACGTTACCGATAACGTAACGTAATCGACTCTGACGACAGATTCAAGTTCCAGAGAGAAAAAAGTAATGTTAGGGTTGGCGGGGCCTGGCACATCAAGCGCTGCATGCGTCATTCAAACGAAACTGGAATGAAAGAAAAACCCGTTAAGAAACAAAGCTCGAATCTAAGTCAGATCGCAGAAGCTGCGGGCGTATCGAAGATGACAGTGTCACGCGTGCTGCGCGATGCGGACGGCTTTTCGGAGGCCACCCGCCAGAAAGTCATGCGTGAAGTCGAAAAATCCGGCTACCTGCCAAATCGCCTGGCGGCCGCCTTCGGTCCGGGTAGCGCATCAACGTTGGTGGGTGTCTGCGTACCTCGATTGTCGAGTCACTTTTTCGGTCAGGTACTTGAAAGCGTCGACCGCACATTTCAAAAGCTCGGCCTTCAAACAATGATCGGCAGTCACAACATGATGGCGCAGGACGAAGAAAAATGGCTAAAGAGCATTCTTGCCTGGCGGCCGGCCGGTGTCCTGTTATCGAGCAAACAACACAGCAACGGCACACTGAAGCTATTGCGTGACGCCGGCATACCCGTAGTTGAATTCTGGAACCTCAACACCAGCCCGCTCGATATGTCAGTTGGCTTCAACGAATTTGATTCGGGTTTCGAAATGGGCCGGCGTTCAATCGAAAGAGGCTACCGGCGCGCAGCGCTGCTCGGTGCCGCGCACGATTGGGATTCGGGTGGAATCGAGCGCTTCAAGGGATTTACCACAAGCTTCACTGATGGTGGCGGCGTCATTGTCCAGGAAGAAAAACTAAACGACACGCCGGGCTTCTATGCGGGCTACTACGGCACCGAGAACACACTCAATCAAAACCACAAGATCGATATGATCTACTTTCAGGACGACACACTGGCGATCGGTGGCTTATCGTGGTGTCAACGCAAGAACATACGCGTACCTGAAGATATCGGGATTGCCGGATGGGGCGGCCACGAGGCCGCCTCCATACTGTCGGCACAGTTAACAACCACCGCCGTGCCGATGCGTGAGATTGGCCGCATCTCTTCAGAGATGCTGGCCAGAAAGGTTCGCCACGAGACTACCAACGACGTGATCGCCGTTCCTACGCGGCTGGTTGAAGGGAATACACTTTGAACCACTCACAGGCGCTTGCCGCCTGTACTCGTAATACGCCCACCTAACCTCAGCTAACCGGTGTCAGCAAGGGTTTATCGGCAAAGAAGGCTGAGAGATTGTCACGCTGCAACGCGCCCATTTTTTTGCGGGTTTCAACCGTACCTGAGGATTGATGGGGCTGAAGCAACACGCTGTCCAGCGCGAGAAAACGCGCATCGACATTGGGTTCGTTGTTAAACACATCCAGCGCGGCGCCACGCAACTGATTGCTCTGCAGCGCTTTGATCAGCGCCTCTTCGTCCATGGTTGAACCACGCGATATATTGACCAGCAATCCGTCGGCACCCAGCGCTGAAATCACTTCTGCTGAAATAATCTGTTTGGTCTCGGGACCACCGGATACCGCAACGATGAGGATATCGGATTGTTTCGCCAGCGATACCAGATCGTTGTGCCAGGTCCAGCCCGGCGTTTCCTTTTCGCTGCGGGCAAAATAGTGTAGGTCTGCATCAAAGCCGTGCAACCGCTTGCCGATCGCCTGCCCGATTCTGCCGAGGCCGGCGATCCCGATAGTCGTCTCCGACAAAGTTCGTTGCAGTGGATAGGCACCGGTGTTCGCCCACTTGCCCGACAGCACCCACTCCGAGGCACCGACGATACCGCGCGACAGTGAGATCAGCATGCCGACCGCGAGATCGGCCACATCGTTGGTCAGTACATCGGGCGTGTTGGTGACGGCAATACCTTTGGATGTAGCGTGGGCAACATCGATCGTGTCGTAGCCAACGCCGTAGTTGGCAATCAATCCGATATTCGGAAAGGCATCGATTATGTCTGCGCCAAGCTGTGAATGACCTTTAAACGCCAGCGCGCGAACCTGATCGCGAACTTCGGCCGGCAGATCCGCATGGTTTCCGCTAGCCGGAAATTGATGCACGGTGAACAACTCGTGCATGGGTCCTGCATCCCATTCTTCGAGGGATTCAAAGGTGACTATTTGTGGTTTCAAAGTGAGCTCGCGCTTTTGGGGCCAATTGTTTCAATGGTACCAAAAACTTGCCCACCGCAACGCGGGAACTCTTTTTTACGGCTATCGCGTGCTAGTCTGCGCTTGCACCCGGCCCTGCGGTTGCCCCTGGCGGGCACTTGCCAAGAATAATCATGCCCAGCACTTCATCCTTGCTGACATCACCGGTTTTGGCCGAACCGACCACCTGGCCGTTTTTCATCACCACGACTCGATCTGCCAGATCGAACACATCGTGTATGTCGTGACTGATCAGGAAAATACCGATGCCCTCGGCTTTGAGCTGATGGATTAACTGCCCCACTTGCTCGGTTTCGGCCGGCCCAAGGGCTGCGGTAGGCTCATCCATCACCAGTATGCGTGCGTTAAAGTGAATGGCACGCGCAATCGCAACTGACTGTCGCTGCCCGCCGGACAACTGCTTAACCGGATCCTTGAATCGCGTGAAGTTAGGATTCAGCCGATTCATCACCTTGCGGGTTTCGGCTTCCATCGCTGCATCATCGAGCGTGCCCCAGCGTGTCAGCAGTTCGCGCCCCAGATACAGATTGGCGGCAGCGTCTACGTTGTCTGCCAGTGCCAGCGTTTGATAAATCGTCTCTATGCCATAGCCCTTGGCGTGCCGGGGGTTATCAATGGTGGCTTCTTCGCCATCGATAAATATCTTGCCGTCGTCGCGCGCGTAAGCACCCGATAAAATTTTGATCAGCGTTGATTTACCGGCACCATTGTGGCCTAGCAGACCGACCACCTCTCCGGGGTATAGCGCGCAGGATGCATTTTCCACCGCGTGCACGCCACCGAAGGAGATGGAAATGTTTTTCATTTCCACCAGTGGTGTTTGTGCAGCAGCCGCGTGATTTTGTGTGTCAGTCATTGGGCTGCCTCAGGCCGAGTTTCTGCGGTAGAGATTGTCGAGATAGACTGCCAGCACCAGCACCCCGCCAACCACCATTTGCTGAATCGCTGAATCGAATCCAATCAATACCATGCCCGACTG
>CAKZSB010000488.1 GCA_937920585.1 uncultured Granulosicoccaceae bacterium
GTACAGGATGACCTCTGCGCCGTAGTCGCGGGTGTTTTGAATTTTCAGCGCCGGCGCGTCTGCCGGCATTACGATTGTCGCTGCACATTCCAGTATTGCGGCTGCGTGAGCGACGGCCTGTGCGTGATTGCCGGATGAAAACGCAATTACGCCGCGCGCGCGTTCCGTGTCGTCAAGGGCTGTTAGCGCTGACCACGCGCCACGAAATTTGAAAGCGCCCGTGCGTTGCAGACACTCTGCTTTGATCAACACCCGCCGACCGGCGAGCTCATTGATAAACGGGCTTTCCAGCAGCGGTGTCACGATGGCGTGGTTTGCCAGTCGAGCCTGGGCGGCGTGCACGTCAGAGGCGGTTACTGGCATGGTGGTGAGTCCGGGGCAATAAAGAAAAAACGCGGGGACGGTAATCATTGCCGATTGATGTTCAATAGACAAGCCGCGCGTTGTGCCCGGGGACAAACGAAAAGCAGACGACTCGTCTGCGGCGGCGCGCGGTCAAAGACCGCGCGCCAGTCAAAAAAAAGCTAATAGCGATTGACCTCGAAGCGATCGAGCCTGAATTCCAGCTGACCCCAGAAAGTCTCGGTACCGATTTCAATCGCACCCATGCAGGTGTTTTCGAGTGATCCCAGACCCAGACCGGATCCGTTGGCTCTGCTCCAGTCAATAAAGGCGTTCCAGTCGAGCGTACCCTTGTTTGTCGTTTCTGGCGCAACAAAGGCCACGTATCCCCATGACAGCGCCGGATTGGCGTAGACCTTCCACTCGACCCCGTCGATGGTGGCAGTGCTGACTTGTGTGCCCGGTGTCTTTTCACCGGGCACGCCAACCCAGACCATCATTTCGAATTGCTTGTTGCTTTCGCTGGCGTCGCAACTGGTGTGAAAGAAAGACTCCAGCGCAACATTATATTCGGCATCGCCAGAGGTGCTGAAAGCATAGTCGATCTCGAATTGATCGAGCTCGTTCAGCGGGCGGGGCAGGCCGATTTGCTCGGGCGAGCCAGAGAAGTTCCATTGGTTTTTGCGGCCGTAGTACACCTGCGGATAGGACTTCACCTGTGCCTGGTCACCATCGTATTTGCCAAGCCAGTCAAAGCGCCAGACTGGAACCGTCTCACCGCTGCTGTTCTGTTCCAGTTCGATGCACTGACTCCACTTGTCGCTGTAGACGCGGCTGGCGTTCCAGGTATTGTTTTGCAGTCGATAGTCGCCGTAGGCGAGCTCGTCCCAGCTGGTGCAGAACTCAACTCCATACAACGGATCGGCAGGGGTGTTGGTAACACCGGGAATCACCTTGCAGCTTTGGCCGAATTCATAGCCGAAGCCCGAACCCAGCGGATCGGATGCGGTCGACAGACAAACCGGCAGGCCGCTGCCGGCATCGGTGCCGTTATCCGCGTCGGGGTTGTTGCCGGAGTCATTGTCGCTGTCACCGTCGCCGCTTGTATCGTCGACGATGCAGGATTGCCCGTTTTCCCAGCCCCAGCCGTCACCATCCGGATCGGCAGAGGTGCTGACACAGACAGGTTGGTTGCCGGTTGGCGTGGTAGCCGGGCTGGTATCCGGAATGCTCGGTGAGGCCACACGACAGGACTGGTCGTTTTCCCATCCCCAGCCGTCACCGTCTGAATCACTTGCGCTGCTGTCGCAGGCCGGAATCGCGCCGTTGATAGGGGGTGGGACGGCGGCGCCGACTACACAGGATTGCTCGTTTTCCCATCCGTAGCCGTCGCCGTCGCTGTCACTGCGATTGAACCGGCAGGCAGGCCACTGTTCGTGGTTGGGCACTGATATCACGACGCATGACTGGTCATTTTCCCAACCCCAGCCGTCGCCGTCACTGTCTGAGTGCGGCGTGTTACAGGTCGGAGTGTTAGCGAATGCGGGTGGTGTCAGTGTAAGGAGTGCAAGCGCTGTCAGGGCCAGGCCGGTCGCGTTGCGAATGCGCCGCTGGGCGCTGTTTGTAGGTGTCATCGTGTCGTCTGCCTTGTGTTTTTGTTATCAGCAGGTTGAAAACAGTGGAATTGCGTGGTGACACATTCCGATGATAATGACAATTCGGGAAAAGCGGGTGCTGGCCTGCCCATCGCCGGGATTTGCCGTCAAGTGATGGGCAGTAACGGCAAAGGAAATGAAGGCTTGAGATACTTAGGATGCAAATTCTGGTTTTCTTCGCTGATTTTGCGAAGCCGGGCTCGCCGGGAACCGGACTAGACGCCGCTAACGATACGCTCGGCATCCAGCGTGGCTATTTCGTCGGCACTGAAACCAAAGCCACTCAGTACGTTCCTGCTATCTGCACCCACGCCGGGCGGCTGGCTTGTTAAAGGCAGGCGCTGGCGCGCGTTACCAAACTCCAGTGGCAAGGCTGGCAGCAATGCTTTTGCGTTAACGCTGGCGCCAGCGGTATCGAGTGCGGTCTGTAACAAGCCGGCACCTGCCAGCAGGTGCTCATTGCCGAACAGATCCTCAGGTCGCCCGACCGGCGACCAGGAGATATCGGCCTCCTCGCATAGCGCTGATGTGGCGCTCAGGCTGAGGCTTTCGATTCGTTTCTGCAGGTCGGGTATCAACCAGGAGCGCGCGGCGACCCGATCGTTGTTCTTCGCGAGATCGGCGTTGGCGCCGAGGTCCGGAAAGTTAAAAACGGCGCAAAAGCGCTGCCACTGGCGATCACTGGTGATGCCGATGAAGAGCTGTTCGCCCGCGGTTTCAAACACATCGTAGATGCCCCAGGCACCGCGGCGTGCCGTCATCGGAGGCACCTGCTCACCACTGGTCGCCGAACCGGCCATGTGTGAGCCCATCAAAAACACCGCAGACTCAAACAGTGCACTGCCAACCCGCTGGCCACATCCGCTTGCATCGCGTTCGCGCAGCGCAGCCAGCACACCGGTGATGCCAAAAACGGCACCGAGGATATCGATCACCGACGCACCGGCGCGGATAGGCTGGCCGGGCGGGCCGGTCATGTAGGAGAGGCCACTTTGAAACTGCACGACTTCATCGAGCGCGGGCCGGTCCTGCCAGGGGCCGGCCAGATAACCTTTCAGCGCCAGATAGATCAGCGATGGATTTATCTGGGCCAGCGTGTCGTAGCCACAACCGAGTTTTTCCATCGTGCCCGGGCCGTAGTTTTCCAGCACAATGTCAGCGCGTGGCACCATGCGGTGCAGCACTGCTTGCCCGCGATTGCTTTTCAGATCGACCACGAGGCTTTTTTTGTTGCGATTGAAAGTGGCAAAAAATCCGGCGGCAAAGCCCGAAAGTTTGCGTGTTCTGTCGCCGCCGGGTGGTTCAATTTTTATTACCTCGGCCCCCAGGTCGGCCATCAGCAGGCCTGCGCAGGGCCCCATAATGGTGTGGCTGAACTCCAGCACGACCAGCCCGCCCAGTGGCTTGCTGGTGTCCGGCCTTGCGTTGTTAGTCACTGCACAGATGCGCGCGATCGATAGCTGCCAAGGCTGCCGCCGCGCAGCGGCGCGCTGGGTAAGCTGTGTCCGACTATTCGCTCTGCGAGGTGGCCCGCTTCGATCAGCGCATCCAGGTCGATGCCGGTCTCGATGCCCAGTTCATTGGCCATGAGCACCAGTTCTTCTGTCGCGATGTTGCCCGAAGCGCCGGGTTGTTTGGCGAACGGGCAGCCGCCCAGACCGCCGACCGTGGTATCAAATTCGGCCACACCCAGACGCATGCCGGCGTAGGCGTTGGCAATGCCGAGGCCGCGCGTATCGTGCAAATGCAATGCGATTTTCATCTCCGGAAAACGCTCGCGAACGGCGCCTATTGTGTGTTCAATCAAGTGAGGATTGGCCCAGCCCATGGTGTCGCAAAGCGTGACACTGCGAACGGTATTGCCTGATTCGGTGGCAAGCTCAATACCGTCCTGAATCGAGGCTATTACCTGTTCCGGTGCAATATCTCCGGCGAAATTGCATCCAAATGCCGCCATCAGGGTGATATCTTCAACGGCCACATCAGCTGTTTTGTGGTCGAGCAGATATTGTCGAACGGCTTTGAGATTGCCGTCTCGATCGCGGTTGAGGTTGCTGATCGAGAATGGCTCGGACACCGCCAGGTGAATGGAGCCACGCACGGTCAGTTTGTCTTTGTGTTCGCAGGCGCGCTGCAGGCCGCGATCGTTGAACCAGAGTGCGGTATAGGTAACGCCATCGCGGGCGGTGAATCCCTCAACCACCTCGGCGGCATCTGCCCAGCCCGGAACCAGCCTGGGCGAGACGAAAGAGCAAGCCTGAATGTGCTCCACACCGGTGTCGGACAATGCGTCAATCAGGGCGATTTTATCGCTGCTGGAAATGGGGCCCGGCTCGATCTGGAATCCCTCACGCGGTCCTTCCTCTGAAATATGCAAACGCGATGGTAAATCCGACATGTGTGGTCCTCCGAAAGAATGACTTTGAGTATAGCGATGTGCGGCAGCCTGCGACAATTTGCCGCGAGAATGCATCCGGCATCATACTGGTCTGCCCTGCAAGCGATGCGTATTACCGAATATGACAGTGCAATTGAACAAAGCTGGCGATCTGGCGTTCGAGCAGATCTGGTGCGATAGCGTTCGCGCGGTGCGCTAGCTCGATGTCGAACAAGACCCGCGATCTCAATCAGGAGCCTCACGATGTGCCGGTCGGTGAGCGACGTTTGCTCGAAGAGTCGATTGGCAGGGCGGCGCGGTACTTTCGCGAGAAAACCGGACTGACGATTCAGGAACTCGCCACGGCTGCGGGAATCTCCGCCGGCATGTTGTCGAAAGTTGAAAACGGCTCCACATCGCCGTCACTGACGACTTTGCAGGCGCTGTCTTCAGCGCTGAATGTGCCGGTCACTGCATTGTTCAGAGGTTTTGAAGAGACGCGTGATGCGACTTTTGTCAAAGCGGGCAAGGGGTTGACGATCGAGCGGCGCGGCACGCGTGCCGGCCATCAATACGAGCTGCTGGGGCATACACCGCACGGACCCGTGGTGGTGGAGCCCTACCTGATCACGCTCACTGAAGCGGCTGATGTGTTTCCGATCTTTCAGCATCCGGGGCTGGAGTTTCTCTACATGCTCGAAGGGGAACTGGTCTACCGGCACGGCAATCGGGTCTACGAACTCGAGCCTGGCGACACGCTTTTTTTTGATTCCGAGGCCGCTCACGGGCCAGAGGAATTGCGCGTTTTGCCGATTCGATTTCTGTCCGTGATCAGTTACAGCCGCAACGGCTGAAATGAAACGGTGTTTCCTGTCAGGAAATATTGTTTCCTTGCTTGTTAAGCCTCCTGTGCAGTGTTAACTTCGCGAGTCTTCTTCTCAACCTGCCTGCGGGAGCACACCAACTATGTGCGGAATAGTAGGGCTGTATTTGAAAAACCCGGCGTTGCGCCCCGAACTGGGCGGTATGTTTCAGCCGATGTTGTCCGAGATGTCCAGTCGCGGGCCTGATTCAGCGGGTGTTGCGATCTATCGCGATCCGGTGGCTGACGGCCACACCAAATACTCGCTGGCTCACGACGACAATCAGTTTGACTGGAAAACAATAGACACGGGCCTTGAGCAGGCGCTGAATTGCGATGCCAGTACTCGCGCGATAGACACCCACTGTATTCTTGTCTGCGACGCCGCCGAGGCCGAGGTAGTGGGCTGGCTGGCGCGAGAGCAGCCCGATGTGCGACTGGTGGGTTCCGGTGCGTCGCTTGAGATATTCAAGGAAGTGGGCGCGCCGGATGATGTTTATCGGCGATTCGATCTCGGTCAGGCGGCTGGCAGCCACATGATTGGCCACACGCGAATGGCAACCGAAAGTGCGGTCACCACCGCGGGCTCGCATCCTTTTGCCACCGGCGCAGATCTATGCCTGGTGCACAACGGCTCGCTGTCGAATCACAACCGCCTGCGGGAAAATCTGCAGCGCGAGGGGCTGGAATTTCAAACAGAAAACGATACCGAGGTGGCCGCAGCCTATATGACCTGGAAATTGCGCCAGGGCGTGAGCCTCCATGACGCATTGACCGAGAGCATTGACGACCTGGATGGTTTTTACACATTCTGTGTGGGCACCAGTGACGGTTTTGCCGTATTGCGAGATCCGATCGCCTGCAAGCATGCTGTGCTGGCTGAAACCGACGACTGGGTGGCGATGGCCACCGAGTATCGAGCGATTGCACAGTTGCCGGGTGCCGATCAGGCCAACATCTGGGAGCCCAAACCGCAGACCGTGTATTCCTGGGGCGGCAGCGACGGAGCGGTCCACTGATGCGAGAACTGGATTTTGCCGAGCTCGGATTGCGCGAGATCAACAGCCAGCTGAATTCTGCTGATGCGGCCAGTGAAGAAAAGCACTGGACTATTAATCGACCGATGGGGCAGCACGCGATCGCCTGTGGGCTGCAATCGCCGCTCGATGTGCAGATCAAGGGGCACGTCGGTTTTTATTGTGGCGGGATGAATCAGCAGGCATCTATTACCGTGCACGGGCACGCAGGTGTGGGCGTGGCCGAAAACATGATGTCGGGTGAAGTTCGCGTGACCGGCAACGCCAGCCAGGCCGCCGGGGCGACTGCACACGGCGGACTGCTGGTGATCGAGGGCGATGCATCGTCGCGCTGTGGCATTTCGATGAAAGGCGTGGATATTGTCGTCGGTGGTTCGGTCGGGCACATGTCGGCTTTTATGGCGCAGCGCGGCAATCTGGTGGTCTGCGGTGATGCCGGTGAGGCGCTGGGAGATTCAATCTATGAAGCGCGCCTATACGTGCGTGGATCGGTTGAGAGCCTCGGGGCCGATTGCGTTGAAAAGGAACTGACTGCCGAGCACATCGAGGCGTTGACCGAATTGCTCAGGCGAGCCGGCATCGACCATGCGGCGTCCGAATTCAAACGTTACGGATCGGCGCGCACACTCTACAACTTCGATATTGATCATGCAGACGCATACTGAGGCTGACCATGGCTAGTGACACACCTCGAACCACCCCGCGCGCTTCAGCCACTTTCGATGCGTACACACTCAGCGAAATTCGGCGTGCGGCCAGCACCGGTATCTATGATATCCGCGGTGGCGGCGCCAAACGCAAAGTGCCGCACTTCGACGATCTGCTGTTTCTCGGCGCATCGATGTCGCGCTATCCGCTGGAAGGCTATCGCGAAACCTGCGGTACTGACGTGCTGCTCGGCACCCGCTTCGCGAAGAAGCCGCTGCAGCTGAAGATTCCGATTACCATCGCCGGCATGAGCTTTGGCTCTCTGTCGGCCCAGGCCAAAGAGGCGCTGGGTCGTGGTGCCAACACTGCGGGCACCTCCACCACCACTGGTGATGGTGGCATGACACCTGAGGAGCGAGGTCACTCCGAGTTGCTCGTGTATCAGTATCTGCCGTCGCGCTACGGCATGAATCCCGATGATCTGCGCAAGGCCGACGCCATTGAAGTGGTGGTGGGCCAGGGTGCCAAGCCTGGTGGCGGTGGCATGTTGCTGGGGCAAAAAATATCAGATCGCGTGGCGCAGATGCGCTCTTTGCCAAAGGGCATTGATCAACGCTCGGCCTGTCGCCATCCGGACTGGACCGGCCCCGATGATCTGGAAATAAAGATTCTGGAATTGCGTGAGATCACCAACTGGGAAAAACCGGTGTTTATCAAAGTCGGCGGGGCGCGCCCATATTACGACACGGCCCTGTCGGTGAAGGCCGGTGCCGATGTGATCGTGCTCGATGGCATGCAGGGTGGAACTGCCGCCACTCAGGAAGTGTTTATTGAAAATGTCGGCCAGCCAACGCTTGCCTGCATTCGGCCGGCGGTTCAGGCGCTGCAGGAGCTTGGCATGCATCGCAAGGTGCAGTTGGTGGTCTCGGGCGGTATTCGAAATGGTGCCGATGTGGCCAAGGCGCTGGCACTCGGCGCCGACGCGGTATCGATTGGCAGTGCCGCACTGGTCGCACTCGGTGATAACGACCCGCACTGGGAAGAGGAGTACCAGAAGCTTGGCTCCACGGCCGGCAGCTACGACGACTGGCATGAGGGGCAGGATCCCGCCGGAATCACGACCCAGATTCCCGAGTTGGCAGCCAGACTCGATCCCGAGGTGGCCGGGCGCCGGTTGTCCAACTATCTGAAAGTCATGACGCTCGAAGCCCAGACGATAGCCAGGGCCTGTGGCAAAAGCCATGTGCATAACCTCGAGCCGGACGATCTGTGTGCGCTGACCGTCGAGGCGGCTGCGATGGCCGGTGTGCCGCTGGCGGGTACCAGCTGGGTGCCCGGGCAGAGCTAGCGGGCTGCCGCCGCTAGTGGTAGCCCGATGACTCGGGATTCGCCCTGGCGGGCGGTTTTTATCGTCTTTGTGGCGCTGCTGGTGCCTGTCGTGCCGTTTGTGCTGTTTGGCGAACACAGTGAAACCTGGATCAGGCAAAATCTTCTTTCTGATGCCGTGATTGCTGGCAGCGGGCAACCCTTTCTTATTGTCGTGGCGGTGCTGGCGAGTGATATCTTGCTGCCAGTACCCTCCAGTGCGGTGCTTACATTTGCCGGTGCGCGGCTGGGCTGGCTGGCGGGAACTATTGCGGGCTGGCTGGGCCTAACGATTTCCTGCCTGGTCGGCTACTGGCTCGGCCATCGTTTTGGCCTGCCGCTGGTCCGCCGTCTCAGTTCGCCGCAGCACATTCAGGCAGCACGCAGGCGTATCGACCGGCAAGGTCCCTGGATGTTGCTTGCCAGCAGGGCGCTGCCAGTGATCGCCGAGGCCTGTGTGCTGGTCTGCGGGGTTTATCGAATGCGATTCCGGTCCTTTATCGTAGCTGTTGCAATCGCCAACCTCGCGCTGTCGGCAACGTTTTGTGCGTTGGGGCTGCTGTCTGCTTCAGCGGGATGGTTCTTGCCTGCCATGCTGGTATCAATCGCGGTGCCATGCCTGCTGATGTTGCTGTTTAAGGGGGGCTGGACGGATAGGCCGCGCACAAGCCGCTGACTGGTGGTCAGTGTCAATCGAAACACACGAGGTCCCTGGCGCACGTGATCGGTCGCAACCAAATCATCAAAGGGATGTTGAAGCCGACCGTTTTTCTGGTCTGTCTGTTGCCACTGGCCCAGGTGTTACTGGCTGTGTCGCAAAATCAATTTGCCAATCCGGTCGAGGCCATTCTGCAATCCAGTGGCGAATGGGCGCTGAGGCTGCTGATGGTCACGCTGTTCGTGACGCCGCTGCAATTCTGGTTTAACTGGGCCTGGATAGCGCGCCTGCGGCGCATGCTGGGTCTGTTCGCGTTTTTCTACGCCTGCCTGCATTTGTTGATCTGGCTGGCGCTCGAACAGGAATTCAGCGGTAGTGCCGTCGTTGCCGCACTGCTGGAGAAGCCGTTTATAACGGTTGGCATGGTGGTGTTTACGGGATTGCTGCCACTAGCGGTGACCTCAAATCGCTTTGCGGTGCGAAAGCTTGGTCGGCGCTGGAAGGCGTTGCATCAATGGGTGTATCCGCTGACCGTGCTGGCGCTGGTCCACCTGACATGGCAGGTCAAGGGCAGCGACTTGCTCGAGCCCGTGATCTATCTGGTGGTGCTGATCGGGCTGCTTGTCTGGCGTTTTAGCAGGGTGCTGAAATGAGTTTGCTGCACCGGTAACTCCGGCGCAGCAGGTATGTCGAAAGATCAGGTCATTGCGGCGACGGCGTCGGCCTCTTCGCGCAATTCGGCTTCGCTCTCTTTCATTTTGCCGGCGATGAAGTCATCGACCGCGAGGCCCTGAACAATTTCGTAGTCACCGTTTTTGCAAACGACGGGATAGCTGTAGATCAGGCCTTCCTGAATGCCATAGCTGCCATCTGAAGGTACAGACATGCTCACCCAGTCACCTTCGGGCGTGCCGTTTATCCAGCTTGCCATGTGATCGACGACAGCATTGCCTGCCGAGGCCGCGCTGGAAGAGCCGCGCGCATCGATGACCGCAGCACCGCGCTTGGCGACAGTCGGGATAAATTCGTCGCGTGCCCAGGCCTGATCAACCATGCCCGCAGCGCTCTTGCCGCCGACATTGCAGTGGGTGATGTCGGGGACCTGAGTGGTTGAGTGATTGCCCCAGATAACCATTTTCTGAATATCCGGTACACCGGCGCCAACCTTCTCGGCCAGTTGGCTGATCGCACGATTGTGGTCGAGGCGAGTGAGTGCGGTGATGTTGCGCGGGTTCAGATTCGGGGCATTGGCTTTCAGAATGTAGGCGTTAGTGTTAGCCGGGTTGCCCACCACGCACACTTTTACATCCGGGTTGGCAACTTCATTCATGACCTTGCCGAGTGAGCTGAAAATCTTGCCGTTGTCGACCAGCAGATCGCTGCGCTCCATGCCCGGGCCGCGTGGCTTGGCGCCGACGAACAGGGCTACATCAATGTTGCTGAAAGCGGTTTTGGGGTCGTCAGTGCAAATGGTTTCGGCCAGCAGCGGGAATGCACAGTCATCCAGTTCCATTTTTACCGCGTTCAGAACACCCATTGCCGGGGTGATCTCCAGCAACTGCAGGGCCACCGGCTGATTGGGGCCGAACATGCCGCCCGCAGCAATTCGGAACAGCATGGAGTAGCAGATCTGGCCGGCGGCGCCGGTGACGGCAATACGGACTGGTGCAGTCATTGTTGAATTCCTGTCGTTTGAAAGGTGTGCGAATTTGATGCGGCGAGCGGCCAGAGTGGTCTTGCAATTTGCAACGCATGCCAGCCAGCCGGACTGCGGCGGCAGACTGCGTCATCGCCTGTCTACCCGGAACAATCGGCAATTATAATCCAAAATACACTCCAATCTGCATTGCAGCGTCTGCACGGCAGCAGGTTTGTTACACTGGCGCATTTAAAGAACATCGGGATTGTGTTGAAATGAGGTGTCCTTTTTGCGGGGCGATGGATACAAAAGTCATTGATTCGCGTCTCAGTGGTGATAACGATCAAATACGCCGCCGCCGCGAGTGTCTCGAGTGCGAAGAGCGATTCACCACCTATGAATCGGCCGAGCTCAATTTGCCGCGGGTGGTCAAATCAGACGGCAGCCGGGAGCCGTTCTCCGAGAAAAAGCTGTTGCTCGGCTTCCAGAAGTCACTGGAGAAACGCCCGGTCTCGATGGACGACGTCCATCTGGCCATGAGTCGTCTGAAACATCGTGCGCTGGTGGCCGGCGAGCGGGAGATTGTCTCCGGCAAGATCGGCGAATGGGTGATGGAAGAATT
Source organism: uncultured Granulosicoccaceae bacterium (assembly GCA_937920585.1). Classification (GTDB taxonomy): domain Bacteria; phylum Pseudomonadota; class Gammaproteobacteria; order Granulosicoccales; family Granulosicoccaceae; genus CAKZSB01. The sequence goes on from CAKZSB010000488.1 coordinate 11,206, forward strand.
GCTCAAGCTCGACCACGTCGCCTACATTCGATTTGCTTCGGTCTACTTAAGCTTCGAGGACATCGCCTCGTTTCGCGATGTGATAGAGCGGCTGGAACATGAATTGTCGCCGGAGGAGGCCCGTAGTCAGCTTACATTCCTAAAGGACGATGACCCGCCACAGGTAAAACGCCGGCGCAAATGACGGCGCAATTCTCCACCAGCGATCGCGAGTACATGGCTGCAGCACTCGCGCTGGCAGGCTCCGCGCTCTACACAACAGATCCGAACCCGCGCGTGGGTTGCATACTGGTCGCAAACGATCGGGTTATCGGTCGCGGCTATCACCGCCGGGCCGGTCTGCCGCACGCCGAAATCGAGGCGCTGCAAGCCTGTTCGGTCGACCCTCGAGGCGCGACGGCATACATCACGCTGGAACCCTGTGCCCATTTCGGGCGCACGCCACCGTGTTGCGACGCGCTGATCAACGCGGGTGTAGCGCGGGCGGTCGTCGCCGGCACCGATCCAAACGAACAGGTCGCAGGCGCCGGTATCGAGCGCATGCGAGCGGCCGGCATTTTGGTTGACACCGGCCTGATGCAACAAGAATGTGAGGCGCTCAATCCCGGTTTTATGAGCCGCATGCGACGCGGCCGCCCCTGGGTGCGGCTGAAGCTTGCCGCCAGCCTCGACGGGCGCACAGCTCTGGCCAGTGGCGAGAGCAAATGGATCACCTCAGCCGATGCGCGGCTGGACGTGCAGCGACTGCGCGCTCGCGCTTCGGTAATCCTGACGGGATCCGGCACCGTGCTGGCAGACAATCCGCGAATGACCCTGCGTCTGAGTGACGATCAATACGGCGCCGAGCTGCCGCAGCGCCAGCCGTTGCTCGCGATCGTCGATAGTCAGGCGAGAACGCCGGTCGATTCCCTGTTGTTTGAACGCGAGGGTGGTGTATTGATCTACACGGCTGAGCCAGACACGCGCTGGGGCGATCGATGTGAGGTAGTCAGTGACACGGCGAAATCGGCGAATGGTCAGTTGAGTCTGGCCGGGATATTGCGGGATCTGGCGCAGCGTGGCTGCAACGAGTGCCATGTGGAAGCAGGGTCCAGTCTGGCTGCTGCTTTGATTGGCACCCGGCTGGTCGACGAGCTGGTGGTCTATGTCGCACCCTTGTTGCTCGGTCGCGACGCCCGCGAACTCGTATCTCTGGCAGGCATTGATAATATGGCCGATCGCCCCGAGTTTGAGTTCACCGAAGTGACTCCCGTAGGGCGCGATCTGCGTCTGACGCTTTCTCCTAATTAGTTTTCCGGTAGCTTTAAATGTCCACAGTCGTGGTTGTGCGCAAGAACGGTGTCGCCTGTATCGCCGCCGAGAGTATGACGAGCTACGGCGATATGAAGCTGACCGCGGAATACGATTCGCACCACGAAAAGATTCAAACATTCAACGAAACTCATCTGGCAATCGTCGGCAGTGCGGCGCATTCGCTGGTCATTGAAAGCATCATGGCGCGAGAGGATTTCTTTCCGGAATTCAATTCGCGCCCCGCCATCTTCGCCACATTTTCCGAAGTGCACCGCATTCTGAAAGAAGACTACTACCTCAATACGAAGGAAGAAGAGGCAGATGCGTATGAGTCCAGTCACATCGATGCGCTGGCGGTGAACAAGCACGGTATCTTTGGCGTCTATGCGATGCGCGAAGTCTACGAGTACTCGCAATTCTGGGCGACCGGGTCGGGCGGCTACTATGCGCTTGGCGCAATGCACGCGGTTTTTGATCGCTACGATTCTGCCGAATCGATCGCCAGGGCCGGGGTCGCGGCCGGTGCGGCGTTTGATAATGCATCGGCACTGCCTATGTCGATTCGCTCGATTGAACTGGAGCAGCCCTAGATATGTTTACCGGAATCATTCAGGCAGTTGGACGCGTCGGTCAGGTTGAAAAGCGCGGTGGCGATTGTCGCTTCGAGATTCAGCTGGGTGCGCTGGCTGAACACCCTCACCAGATCGGCGATAGCATCGCCGTCAATGGCGTCTGCCTGACCGCCGTGGAATATGTCGAATCGCCAGAACCCGAGGCGGGCCGGCGAGCTCTATCCATGTTTGCCGATGTGTCGTCCGAGACGCTGGCCTGCACAACGCTCGCTGAGCTTGGGCCGGGTGATGATGTCAACCTCGAAATGGCGCTGACACCAACGACCCGACTCGGCGGGCACCTCGTCAGCGGCCATGTCGATGGTATTGCAGAGGTCGTCAGTCGGCATGCGGATGCGCGCTCCGAGCGGATTGAGTTTCGTGCGCCTGCAGCGCTTGCCCGATACATCGCAGCCAAGGGCTCGGTGTGTCTCGATGGCGTCAGCCTGACCGTCAATGCCGTTGACGGCGATACCTTCGGGGTAAATATCGTGCCGCATACCATTGAGCAAACCAATCTCGGTCGATGTCAGCCCGGCGTGCGCGTCAATTTGGAAATCGATGTAATCGCGCGCTATCTGGAGCGTCTGCTGACCGCGGGTTTCGCCGATGGCGATCGCAACGTCAGCGATATCATTCTGGCTCAGGCCTCTTCGTTGATGGACAATTCCACAAAGACGGTCTAATACCAGTCGTATTCAGCGCCAGCCCCAAAGCAATCGATCGCGACAGCACGTTGTGCTGTACAATCGCGCGTTTTAATTTTTCATTCCCCTTAGAGCACAACGGAGATTACCCGTGGCGGTAGAGCAAACCATTTCAATCATCAAGCCCGATGCAGTAGCCAAGAATGTCATCGGCAAGATTTACGATCGTTTCGAACAGGCAGGACTGACCATCGTCGCCTCGAAAATGATGCACCTGAGCAAAGATCAGGCGGAAGGTTTTTATGCAGTCCACAAGGAGCGCCCGTTCTTTAATGATCTCGTGTCATTCATGACCTCAGGCCCGGTCATGGTTCAGGTGCTGGAGGGTGACAATGCCATCGCCAAAAATCGCGAAGTGATGGGTGCAACTAATCCGGCCGACGCCGACGCCGGTACTATTCGTGCCGATTTCGCCAGTTCAATCGAAGAGAATGCCGTGCATGGTTCGGACGGCGCCGACACGGCTGCCACCGAAATTGCCTTTTTCTTCGGCGATGGCGGAGTTTGCCCGCGCACTCGATAGGGCGCGGTGATCCCGAATGGTAGCGTCAGCTGAAAAAGTCAATCTGCTCGATCTCGATCGCGATGCCATGCGCAGCTGGTTCGAGTCGATGGACGAGAAACCTTTTCGCGCCGATCAGGTTTTGAAATGGCTCTACCATCACGGGGTTAAAGATTTTGATCAAATGAGCAACCTCGCCAGAAGTCTGCGAGGTAAGCTCGAAACGCAGGCCGAAGTGTATCTACCGGAAGTCGAACATTCGCATCTCTCCGCGGATGGTACGAGCAAGTGGATATTTCGTCTGCGTGGCGGCAACAGCATTGAGGCCGTTTTCATCCCGGAAAAAAACCGTGGCACCCTTTGCGTCTCCTCGCAGGTCGGCTGTGCGCTGGACTGCTCTTTCTGTTCCACCGCGCGCCAGGGTTTCAACCGCAATCTGTCCACCGGTGAAATTATCGGCCAGGTCTGGTTGGCAACACATTTGCTAGCGCTGAATCCCGCCACACAGCACCATCGCATTACCAATGTGGTGATGATGGGTATGGGTGAGCCGCTGCTGAACCTGAAAGAGCTGGTGCCGGCGCTGAAACTGATGATGGACGACCGCAGCTACGGTTTGAGCAAGCGTCGCGTCACAGTCAGTACCAGTGGACTGGTGCCGGCGATGGACCGGCTTCGGGAACTGGTCGATGTTGCGCTCGCGGTTTCATTGCATGCCCCGAATGATGAACTAAGATCAGAGTTAGTGCCGATAAACGAGAAATACCCGATCGCCGAGCTGATGGACGCCTGTCGCAGATGGGTCGGCGTCGGTGATCGCAAACGTCATGTGATGTTCGAGTACGTCATGCTAGACGGAGTGAACGACAAACTTGAGCACGCGCGCCAGCTGGCGAGCCTGCTCAGCGGGTTTCCCGGCAAGGTGAACCTCATACCGTTCAATCCGTTTCCCGGATCCGGGTACAGGCGTTCGAATCAGCAGACGATAGATCGTTTCATTCAGGTGTTGCAGCAAAAGCGCATCGTTGCGACCTGTCGGCAGACGCGCGGTGACGATATCGATGCAGCCTGCGGTCAACTGGCCGGTCAGGTGAATGACAGAAGCAAACGCGTGTTGAAGTTCATGCAACCGCGTTTTGGAGAGAGAACTTGAAAATAAAGTTGTGCGCGATCGTTGTTTTTTGTCTTTCGGCGAGCAGTTGTGCGATGACGCCGATGTTCGGACGCTTGTCCGATTCGCAAAAAGCGGCCAGCTACAACGCGGAACTTGCGGCAAACTACCTGGTTACCGGTGATCTGGAACAGGCGCAAATAAAACTCGATCGTGCGATGGAGCAGGATTCGCGTAATGCCCTGGCGAATAACGCCTACGCCAAACTCTCTGCGTTGCTTGAAAAGGATCAGCAGGCCGAGCGATATTTTCAGCGCGCGATTAAATACGATGCAAACCGCGCTGAATACGTCAACGACTATGCGATCTTCATGTGCGAGCGCGGTCGTATCCCGGAAGCACTCGCGATGTTTCAGCAGGCCGCCAACAACAAATTTTATCGAACCCCCGAATATGCACTGGACAATGCCGGTGTCTGTGCAATGGACGGCGGTTTGCACGACAAGGCCGATGAACATCTAAGGGCTGCACTCAAGCGCAACCCGCTGTTCGCGCCAGCGCTGCTTCACATGGCAGAATTGACACTAAAAAAAGGTGACGTGAAGCTGGCCGATGCCTATCATGCGCGCTTCCTGAAACTGGCCCGGCACACACCTCAGAGTCTGATTGTCGGGATTGATATCAGGCGTGAACTGGGCGATCAGACTGCAGTCGATGAATTTGGTCAAAAGCTGCTGTCGACCTTTCCACGTTCCGATCAGGCGAAAATTTATCTCGCCTCTCAGTAACAGGATTCGCTGGTGGCACGGAGTGATGCGCGGCCGCGGAGCAGGGCGCAATGCAGTTTGATGTGACGTTGTGATACAACAATAATAAAGCGACGCGAGCAAACCGGATACACTTGACTCGCCAGCACACGACGACAGGAAAACATGGGACAAGCGGTTAAGAGCATCAAGGGCGTGCACGATATCCTGCCACAGCAGGCACATCGCTGGCACACACTTGAAAGGCACGTCATGGAAGTGATGGAAGCCTATGGCTACAGCGAAATGCGTACGCCGATTCTCGAAAAATCCGAGCTTTTCAAACGCTCAATCGGTGAAGTTACCGATATCGTTGAAAAGGAGATGTATACCTTCGAGGATCGCAACGGCGATCTGCTTTCATTGCGTCCGGAAAATACCGCCAGTTGCGTTCGTGCGGCGATTCAACACGGCTTGCTGGCCAATAATCAGCAGTCTCGAATCTGGTATCTCGGGCCAATGTTTCGCCGCGAAAATCCGCAGGCGGGGCGCTACCGGCAATTCTGGCAGGTTGGCGCAGAGGTCTACGGCGTCGCCGGTGCCCACATCGAGGCCGAACTGATCCTGCTCAGCGCCGCACTGTGGCAGCGCACCGGGCTCACAGGCCACGTTGAGTTGCAGGTCAACACGCTCGGGACTGCCGAGGATCGCACCCAATACCGCCAGTTGCTGGTTGAGTATCTTACCGATCACCGTTCCTCGCTCGATGAAGACTCGCTGCGCCGGATGGAAACCAATCCATTGCGCGTGCTCGATAGCAAGAACCCGGCACTCACCGATATCATCGCCGCGGCACCCAAGATGGTGGATTCGCTGTGCGACGAATCGCGCGAACACTTCGAGCAACTCCAGACTGCGCTGCAGGCCTGCGGTGTTGCCTACACACTCAATCCGAATCTCGTTCGGGGGCTCGATTACTACAGTCACACGGTATTTGAGTGGGTGACAACTAAACTTGGTGCACAGGGAACCGTTTGTGCCGGCGGTCGCTATGATGGATTGACCGAACAGCTGGGGGCAAAACTGACACCCGGCGTTGGCTGGGCACTGGGAATGGAGCGCTTGATAGCACTGGTCGACGAGCTGCACGGTGCGATCGACGTGCCGGGGCCAGAAGTCTTTCTGGTGCTTTCGGGCGATGGCGCCAACACTGCCGGACTGGCGCTCGCCGAGCAGTTGCGTGCCGGTGACGATGGCTTTTCAGTGGTGTGCAATTGTTCTGGCGGCAGTATGAAAAGCCAGTTCAAGCGCGCCGACAAAAGCGCTGCACAGGTGGCACTTGTGCTGGGCGAGAGTGAACTTGAAGCCGGCACGGTGGCAATTAAACCGCTGCGCGGGCAGGGCGAACAACAGACAGTTCCGCAATCCGAGATTGTAGACACATTGCGTGTCATACTGGGACGATCATAACCGGGCGGTAGCAACCCGCTGAATCTGGTAACAAGAATGGCTGAATACGAAACAGAAGAACAACAGGTCGAAGCGCTCAAGCAATGGTGGGCCGAGAACGGCAGAGCCGTGATCCTTGGCATTGTGCTTGGCCTTGGCGGCATCTTTGGCTGGCGTGCCTGGCAAGGGCATCAGCTGTCGGTTGCCGAGGACGCGTCCGGCGCCTATGGAGAGGTGATGCAGGCGCTCAATGAATCCGATGATGGCGCCTCTTTTCTCGATGGTGTCAAAAACATTAAAAGTGAGCACGGCGGATCGTCTTACGCTGCCATGGCAAGCCTTGCCGAGGCGCGCTATCACGTCGAGCAGAAAGATCTGGATGCTGCCGCTGCAGCGCTGCGCTGGGCAATCGATGAAGGCACTTTCGATGAGGTCCGGCCGGTCGCGAGACTGCGCCTCGCCCGCGTACTGAACGCGCAGGGCAAACCCGATGACGCGCTGAAGATGCTCGATGCTGTGGCGCCGCTGTCCTATGCCGGCATGGTCGATGAAATCCGCGGCGATATCTATCTCGCTAAGGGCGAAACCGCCAAGGCTCGCGAAGCCTACCTCAGCGCCCAGCAATCCGGCAACACCACCGTATCCGGTGAAAACCTGCAAATGAAAATAGATGATCTGGCGGTGCCGGATCAGCCTCTGGCTGACGGTCAGTCATGAGATCGTGGCGGGTAGCCGCAATGCCATCGCGCGTCTGCAAGGCGGCTGTGCTGGCTTTGGCGGCGATGGTTTTGGGCGCCTGCAGCAGTGGCCCCAAGATTGTTCCCAACGAACTGAGATCGATCAGCGCGACGCGTGCGCTGAACATAGACTGGACGGCGTCGGTCGGTGAGGCTGGCGAGCGCCCGGCGGTTCGTCTGTCGCCGTTTATTGGCGAAGACCGCGTCTTCACCGTTAACGCGCGCGGGCGAGTCATCGCGATGGACATTGCCAGCGGCAAGCGTGTCTGGACCCGCGATATCGGCGAGGCGATCACCGCTGGCGTCAGTGGAGACCCTGAACGTCTGTACGTCGCCAGTGAAGATGGCGAGGTGTTCGCCATTGAGCAAAGCGACGGTGCAATTGCCTGGACGGCAAATGTATCCTCTGAAGTTATCGCCGCACCCGTGGCGGGTGCCGGCAGCGTGCTGGTTCGCAGCATCGACGGCCGGGTAGTCGCTCTGGAACGCGCCAGTGGCGAGCGACGATGGGTCTACAGCTACAACGTGCCGGCGCTGAGCCTGCATGGCAACAGCCGCGCGCTGGCAGTGCCGGACGGCTATTTGGTCGGACTCGACAACGGTCGTCTGGTGGCCCTGCGCGCGCGTGATGGACGAGTGTTCTGGGAGCTGAATCTGGCCGGCGGTACCGGTCGTTCTGAAGTCGACAAGCTCAACGATCTCGATGCCGATATCAAACTCTACGACGATCGTATTTATGCCGTCAGTTACCAGGGCAAAATGGCTCAGGTCGATCCCTCGCGCGGCGTCACCGAATGGACGGCACCCATGTCGTCAGCCGTGGGTTTTTCGCTCGATGCCGAGCGCATTTACGTCACCGATGAATTCGATACCGTCTGGGCGCTGTCGCGTGCCGACGGCAAGGTGTTGTGGCAGCAGGAAAGTTTTACCAATCGCCGGCTCACGGCACCGGCAGTCGGCGGCGACGTCGTGCTGGTCGGTGACTTCGAGGGCTATGTGCATCTGCTGTCAGCGGCCGATGGCGAGATCGTCGGGCGTCGCAAGGTCGGTGGCGCTGAGATCATGACCAGTCCGGTCAAACGAGACGAAGGGTTCTTTATTCAGGATCGTGGTGGCCGTCTCGCACGAATTTCGGTGAAGTAAAAGCGGGTTTTAGTCGCTGGCGAGGATTGAGTTATGAAGGCCGTCTGGCTTTCCGATCTGCATTTCAGCGCCGACGATACCGTCGCCGGCCTCGATACGGCGAAACGAATTGATGCGGCAGTCGACTTCGTCAATCAGTATCACGCAGACGCCGACATTTGCGTGATCACAGGTGATTTGGTTGATCGCGGCACTCGTCGCGACTATGAAGCCTTGCATCAACACCTCTCAACACTCGCCTGCCCACTTTATCCTCTGGTGGGCAATCATGATGATCGCGCCCTGCTGAGATCGACCTTCGAGCTGCCGGTCAACGGCATGCCGGACTTTGTTCAATACCGTATCGATCGACCCGATTCGATTCTGCTGTGTCTCGACACACAGCGAACCGGCGCCGACAGTGGCGAGTTTTGCGCGCAGCGTGAGCAGTGGCTGGCGCAGCAACTTGCGGTAGCGGATGGCAAACCGGTATTGCTGTTTATGCACCATCCGCCGATGGTGCTGGGCTTACCGATGCAGGACAGCGCAAACCTGCAGAACGCCGACTCTCTGATCGATCTGCTGGCCTCGCACAGCAATATCGCCTACCTTTTTATCGGCCACGTTCACAGGCCAATATGCGGGACCTTTCGCGGTATGCCGTTTGCGACGATGCGAGCGGTTTCGTATCAGGCGCCTGCGCCACAACCGGCCTGGACGTGGGAGCAATTCGCACCGGCTGCCGAGGCGCCCAATCTGGGCGTGATCACGACCGCGGGCGCGGACGTCAATCTGCAGTATTTGCAGTTTTCCGACTATGCCCTCGGCACCTGAAGTGCTGCCGGTGTTGTATAGCTTCAGGCGTTGCCCTTACGCGATGAGGGCGCGCATGGTGTTGCTTGCGTGTGGTCAGATCGTGGGCATTCGCGAGGTAGTGCTGCGCGATAAACCCGCCGCGCTGCTGGCGCTATCGGATAAGGCGACAGTACCGGTGTTGCAATTGCCGCATGGCGAGGTGCTGGCGGAGAGTCTCGATATCATGCTCTGGGCAGTCGCCAGGGCCGGCGCTGATGATCGCCTGAAAGCCGGGCAGGCCGATACGATCCGCCTGATCAACGAGAATGATCAGGAGTTTAAGTACTGGCTCGATCGCTACAAATATTTCGATCGCTATCCGCAGCATAGCCAGCAACATTACCGCGAGCGAGCTTGTGAATTCCTGGCTAAGCTGGAGCGACTATTGAGCGGATCAGCACAGCTGTTGGGTGCCCGCGCGTCGCTTGCTGACTATGCGATTATGCCCTTTGTTCGCCAGTTTGCCGCGGTCGATCGAGACTGGTTCGGGCAAGCCGGTTATGCCGGCCTGCAGCAATGGCTTGCCCAATGGTTGCAGCACCAGGTGTATCTGCAGGCCATGGAAAAATACCCGCAGTGGCAGCCCGGTGCCCGCGAACCAGTGCTGGATTTTACCGCACCGCTATGATGCGTCCGATGGCGTGAGTAAAGTCACCAGTGCGCGGCTCATTACGTGGGCTGAATCGATCATATCCTGAATGCCGATGTACTCGTCCGGTTGGTGGGCCAGATCCAGAATACCCGGGCCATAGGCTATGCAGTCTTTCAGTTTGCCGATTCGATCGATGTGCTTTTGATCGTAGGTGCCGGGTGAGACCACAAAGCTTGCCTCGGTGCCTAGCGTGCTTTCGATTGCGCTGGCGACGGCACCGACGACTGGCGCGGATTTGTCGGTCATCGTCGGCAACACATTAAAGAGTTCCTTTATTTCGTAGTCGAAGCGGTCTCGGTCGTTTTTCAGCTGATTCAGCATGCCGTGAATTTCATCGCGTACCTCATCGAGGTCTTCCTCGATCAAAAAGCGCCGGTCGATAATCATTCGGCAACGGTCGGCGACCAGTGCTGACGGCAGGCCGGTGTAATCCGAATCGGGTTCGGCCAGACCGCCGTGAATGGAATTGATATTCAGCGTTGATTGACGCGCGCCATCGGGTACCACCGGCATCGCAGTGCGTCGCTGCGCCAGTGCCGGATAGATATCGCGTTCCATGGCATCGATCACCGAGCCCATATGGCGGATTGCGCAATCGCCCAGAAAAGGCATTGAGCCATGTGCAATGTGCCCGTGTGTTTCGATCTCGGCCCACCACACGCCACGATGACCCAGGCAAATGCGATCCTTGTTCAGCGGTTCCGGGATGATCACGTGTTGCACTCGATCCGGATCGAACCAGCCGTGTTCGGCAAGATAGGCTACGCCGCCAAATCCGCCGGATTCCTCATCGCAGGTGCCGGATATTTCAACTGCCCCGGCATAGTCCGGGAAGGTTCGAATGAAGCATTCGGCCGCAACGATAGACGCGGCCAGGCCACCCTTCATGTCGCAGGTGCCGCGGCCATAGATCCGATCTCCCACCACGGTGCCAACCCACGGATCGTAGGTCCATCCCTCGCCAGCCAGAACGACATCGGTATGGGAGTTGAAATGCACGCACTCACCACTATTTCGCCCTTCGTGGCGGGCGATCAGATTCCAGCGCGGATGTTTGTCGCTGTCGCCGAGCGCGCCAACCGCTCGCACACGCTCGATTTTGAAGCCCGATGGCGCCAGCCGCGATTCGAGCAGATCGCAGATTTCGGCGTAGCAGGCGCCGGGCGGATTGAGGGTTGGAACAGCGATCAACGCGCAGGTGAGTTCGATAATGTCGTCGCGCGATTGTTCGATTGCAGCATTAAGCTGTTGCAGGCGTTGTTGCTCGGTCGGCAAGGCGAATGCTCCGTCGATGTTCGTGACTCCATGCTACCTGATCGGTGCAATGGTTCGCGAGCGCTCGAACAATTCAGCCACGCTCTGGTCGGCCGCCGGCGTTGTGTGGTAGCGCCCGCAGTTTAAGCCAACACCCGGCCAGCCGATTGGGATACACTCCCGCCGATGAAACCCGTGATCGCCCTGGTCGGGCGCCCCAACGTGGGTAAGTCCACGCTGTTCAATAAACTAACCCGGTCACGCGATGCGCTGGTTGCCGATTTTGCCGGCCTCACCCGCGATCGCAAATACGGCGATGGCAAGCTGGGTGAATTTCCCTATATCGCGATCGATACCGGCGGCCTGAACGGTGAATCCGAAGTACTCGATACGCGCATGCAGCAGCAGTCGTGGCAGGCCGTCGAAGAATCGGATGCGGTTATTTTTCTGGTCGATGGACGCCAGGGAGTCACGCCGACCGATTTCGATATTGCAGAGACACTTCGCCGCACTGGCAGACCGGTGCTGCTGGCGGTCAATAAAACCGACACCCTCGATGAATCCCAGATCGTTGCCGACTTCTACACACTGGGGCTCGGCGACCCTTGCTGCATAGCGGCGGCGCATAGTCGCGGGCTGCACAAGATGATGGAAGCGGTCGGGCAACGCTTGCCCGGGGCTATCGATCAGCCGGACGGTGACGAGGAAGATACCGGCCTGCGGCTGGCGGTAGTAGGTCGTCCCAATGTCGGCAAGTCCACCCTGATCAATCGCTTTCTGGGCGAAGAACGGGTTGTGGCCTTTGATCTGCCGGGTACTACCCGCGACAGTATCGCGATTCCGTTCGAACGCGACGATCAGCAATACACACTGATCGATACTGCCGGAGTACGGCGGCGTGGCAAGGTGACCGAGACAGTAGAAAAGTTCAGTGTGATCAAAACTCTGCAGGCGATTGATGAATGCAACGTGTGCGTGTTGCTGCTCGATGCGACCGAACGGATTACCGATCAGGATTTGAACTTGCTCGGCTATGTGATCGACAAGGGACGGGCCCTGATTGTAGCGGTAAACAAATGGGACGGATTGCCGGGCGAGCAACGCGAGATCATCAAAAACGATATCTCCAGGCGGCTCGATTTCCTGTCCTTTACCAGTATCGAGTTTATTTCGGCGCTGCATGGCACAGGCGTTGGCAAACTGTTCGGGCTCGCCAATCGCGCCTATGAATCGGCGATGATCGACATGAACACGCCGATGCTCACCCGCATGCTTGAATACGCGGTCACTCGCCATCAACCGCCACTGGTTCAGGGCAGGCGAATCAAGTTGCGCTATGCGCATCAGGGGGGCTCCAATCCACCGATTATCGTGGTGCACGGTAATCAGACTGAACGCGTGCCGGCCGATTACAAACGCTATTTGAGCAACTTCTATCAAAGCGAACTCAAGCTCTTCGGCACCCCGGTTCGGATCGATTTCAAAGGCAGCGACAACCCCTACAAGCACATTCGCAACAAACTAACGCCGCGCCAGCAACGAAAACGCAAGCGGATGTTGCGGCACGTCAAGAAGTAACAATCACCACGATTTCAGTAAGCCGGACGCGACGGCCAGACACACCGGCATTATTTTCCGCCGCGCTGTCGTAAGTGCCGGCAAGCAGATAAAATGCCTCGCTCGTCACTGCACTGGAAACTGACATGACCGATCCCGTCCTGATCTCACTTGAAAAAGTGTACGAAATTGCCGTGGGCTGTCTGTTGCGCAGTGGCGCCTCCCCGGAGCAGGCTCGCGCGTTAGCCGAAACAGTGTGCAATGCTGAGCGCGACAACTGCAAATCGCACGGATTGTTTCGAATTCCCGGCTTTTGCGCCTCCCTGAAGAGTGGCAAGGTCAGTGGCGATGCCGTGCCGGTAGTGCATGAGCTGGCGCCCGCCGTGGTTCACGTCGATGGTCAGAACGGATTTGCACCGCTGGCACTGGAGGCGGGGGCGGAGCCGCTGGCTGAAAAGGCAAAATCGCAGGGCATCGCGGCGCTGGCAGTGACTGACAGCTATCATTTTTCGGCGCTCTGGCCGGAGATTGAGCGGCTCACAGATCTTGGCCTGGTCGCCTTTGCTTTCGTCAGTGCCAAGAGCTTTGTAGCGCCTGCGGGAGGGATTAAGCCGCTCTATGGAACCAACCCGATGGCCTTCGGCTGGCCGCGCCCCAACGCGCCGGCGGTGATTTTTGACCAGGCCTCAAGCGCCAGCGCGCGCGGCGAAATTCAGCTGCACGAGCGCGACGGGCAGCAGATTCCGGATGGCTGGGCGATCGACGCAAACGGCGATCCAACCAATGACCCGACTGCCGCGCTGGCGGGTGCCCAATTGCCATTCGGCGGACACAAAGGGGCGGCGATAGCCATGATGGTCGAGCTGCTGGCCGGTTCGCTGATCGGCGATGTCTTCAGCTTCGAAGCCAGCCGCGACGACAAGCCGGATGGAGGTCCTTCATCGGGTGGGGAATTTATGATTGCGATCGATCCGGCACGCAATGGCAACGCCAATGCGCTCGCGCACGCGGAATCGCTGTTTGCAGAAATACTGGCCCAGGAGGGCACTCGGCTGCCGTCGCAACGACGCTATGAGGCGCGAGCCAATCCACCCGCTGAAGGGGTTACCGTCGTCGCCTCGTTATACGATACGTTGATGTCGCTGTGAGTGCGACGTACAGCATGGCGCAGCTCAATGCGCTGTCTGATGATGAGTTTGTAGAAGTGTTGGGCGGTGTCTACGAGCACTCGCCGTGGGTGGCGCAGCAGGCCAGTGGCAGGCGTCCGTTTGAAACTCGGGCTGCACTCGAGCTTTGCATGCGCGAGATTGTCGACGCGTCGGGGCGTGAGCGCATGCTGGAACTGCTGCGCGCGCATCCGCAGTTTGCCGGCAAGGAGGCTCAAGCCGGTACGCTCACCGTCGAGAGCACCGCTGAACAGGGCCGTTTGAGCCTGAATCGACTGCCGGCCGATCAGTTGCAGCGCATGCGCGCACTCAACGACCACTACATGAAACGCTTCGGTTTTCCGGGCATCGTCGCGGTGCGATTGCACCGCACGGTTGAATCGGTTTTTGCCGAGCTCGATCGCCGCCGCGACAACGACATCGATGCCGAAATTACCGAGGCGATCGGGCAGGTATGCCATATCGTGCATTTTCGTCTCGACGACCTGATTGCCGGTTAACCCCAACTGATCGAGAAATGACATGAAGAGCGACGAAAAATATCCGCGCGATATGATCGGCTATGGCGAAAATCCGCCATCGGCACAGTGGCCCGGCGGCGCACGAGTAGCGGTGCAGTTTGTGATCAACTACGAGGAGGGCGGCGAGAACTGTGTATTGCACGGCGATCCCGCAGCCGAAAAATTTCTGTCGGAAATCGTCGGTGCCGAGGCAATTCCCGACGCGCGCCATATGAACATGGAGTCGATTTACGAATTTGGTTCCAGAGCGGGATTCTGGCGCTTGCATCGTTTGTTTACCGAGCGAAATATCCCCGTTACCGTATACGGTGTGGCGATGGCAATGGAGCGCAACCAGCCTGCTATCGACGCGATGCTGGAAGCTGACTGGGAAATTGCCACCCACGGTTATCGGTGGATCGACTACCAGCATGTGGCCGAGGATATCGAGCGCGAACATCTGCACAAGGCAATCGACATTCACACCCGGGTGACAGGCAGCCGCCCGCTGGGTGCCTACATTGGCCGCACCAGCCCAAACAGCATCAGGCTGGTTAGTGAGGAGGGTGGCTTTGTCTATTGCGCCGACAGCTACGCCGATGAACTGCCCTACTGGTGCAATGATTATGAGCGTCCTCAGCTGATGGTGCCATACACGCTGGACGTTAACGATATGCGCTTTGCCACACCGCAGGGCTTTAATTCCGGCGAGCAGTTTTACCAATACCTCGTCGACACCTTCGATATGCTCTATGAAGAGGGTGAGGTTTCGCCGCGCATGATGTCGGTCGGGCTGCACTGCCGGCTGGCCGGGCGGCCGGGCAGGGCGATGGCAGTCAAGCGCTTTCTGGATTATGTCAATTCAAAATCCAGTGTCTGGCTGGCGCGCAGAATCGATATTGCCAACCATTGGCAGCAACACTTTCCGCAGGCTTGAACCTATGTCCAATACGATCATTACCGCGGTTCGCACCACGTTGCTCGAAGTACCCTGGGCGGGTGAGGCGCCAGCTGCCGGCATCATTCCGCCGAGCCAGCGCGAGTTCCTGGTACTCGAAATCGAGACATCAGGCGGCATCACCGGGATGGGTTATCTGCAGCCCCTGAGCGGCGGCCTGCATACGCTCGATGCGTGCATGAAAGAGATGATTGCGCCGAAAATCATCGGTCGCGATGCCACCCAGGTTGAGGGCATTTGGCAGATGTTGTGGCAATCGACCTATTGGGTCGGGCGAGGCGGGCTGGCGACCTGGGCATTGTCGGCGGTCGACGTCGCACTGTGGGATATTGTTGGTAAACGCGCTGATTTGCCGCTGCACAGGCTGTGGGGCAATTGCCAGTCCACCATAGAGGCCTATGGCTCGGGTTGCTGGCGCGGGCTCGGGCGCGATGGCATGATCGAGCGGGCCAGACAATTCACTGATATGGGGCTGTCAGCGATAAAAATGCAGGTCGCTCACCTGCGGCCCTGGCGAGAGGACGTGAAGAATGTTGCTGCCATGCGCGATGCGCTGGGCGACGATGTCGAGATCATGATTGATGTCAATATGGGCTGGAGTGCGGATACCGCGATTCAGGCCGGTGCGCGAATTGACGAGTATGACCCCTATTGGTTAGAGGAGCCGGTTGTCTGTGAAGATTTTGCCGGTTATCAACGCACGGCGGCGGCACTGAAAACACGTGTTGTCGGTGGTGAAAGCCACTTTACCCGTTTCGATATGCGTCCGTTTTTCGCCGAACCATCGTCACCGATTTTGCAGCCCGATCACCAGCGCGGTGGCTTAACCGAGTTGCGCAAGATTGCGGCCGTTGCCGATACCTGGGGCATCAGCATTGCGCCCCACTTGTTTCACGAGCTGACCATTCATGTGCTCGCCTCGATACCCAATGCCAGCTATGCCGAGTATATGGACTGGAACGACGACATCTGGGTGGAGCCGTTGTTGCCGGTGGACGGCAAACTCACGGCACCCGAACGCGCCGGGCATGGCGTTGAATTTAAACCCGAATTACTGAAATCGAACCGGGTCGGGGGCTTCGAGTTGTCGTGATCAATCGAAAACAACGCCTTTTTTCAGGATAAAACATCCGTACGGGCGACTCTCCGAAGTTTGTACTACGGCAAACGACTGTTTGGCTCGCTGGTAAAATTCGTGGCGTTCGATCGATTCCATTTGCACGTTGTCGCCATGCGCGGCATTACAGACCTCATGCACCTGGGTATGCACTTCCAGCACCGTATCGGGTTCGCCGACAACCTGCATGTGATGCAACGGGCAGGGTACGAAGGTGTCCAGCGGCATGAGCGACACAATCGCCGCGATCGCCGCCACATCATCGGTGCCATCGAGGTGGATGAGCTGTTTGCTCTCGGTATGATTGGCCACGCTGCGGGCTGGAAAGTTGCGATCGGCAACCACGAGGTCATCACCGTGGCCCATCGATCGCAGGATCCACAACAGATCTGCGTTGAGTAAAGCAGGTATGCCTTTCAGCATGCAGTTTCCTTGTAAGTGCAGCAACGTGGATCGTGATTATAGTTTTCGCAATTGCACGCCATCAATGGCGTGTGTAGCGTCTTTGTGCAATATAAGATCGGCACGTTGTTTCGTCGGTAGAATATTTTCGTACAGGTTAACGCGGTTGATGGACTTCCAGATTTTCGAAGCCGTGTCGATGGCTTCCTGTTCGCTGAGATTGGCAAAGTGGGAAAAGTAGGCCCCCGGCTGGTTGAACACGCGCGTGCGCAGCTCAAGAAATCGGTCGACGTACCATTTTTCGATCACTGATTCTTCGGCATCAACGTAAATCGAAAAGTCGAAAAAGTCGGATACGAAAATCTGCGGTTCGTCAGAGGCGGCGGCACCGGTTTGCAGCACGTTCAAGCCCTCGACGATCAGTACGTCGGGCTGATCGACGACGCTGTACTCGCCGGGTACGATGTTGTACGCCAAGTGCGAATAAATGGGGGCTCGCACACTGCGTCGGCCGCTTTTAATATCGGAGATAAAGGTCAGTAGCGCGCGGCGATCATAACTTTCCGGAAACCCTTTGCGGTGCATCAGTTCGCGGCGTTCCAGTTCAGCTGTTGGGTGCAGAAAGCCGTCTGTTGTGATCAAGTCCACGCGCGGATGCCCGGACCATCGAGCCAGCAGCGTTTGCAAAATTCTCGAGCTGGTACTTTTCCCGACCGCAACACTGCCGGCAACGCCAATGATAAAGGGTACCTTTGGCGTGTCGTCGTGCAGGAAGCGCGCAGTTTGACGATTAAGCGTCTGCACTGATTCAACGTAGTAGCTCAGCAATCGAGATAGCGGCAGATAGACATCTTCAACTTCGGCGATTGAGGCGCGTTCGTTGATACCACGCAGTTTTCTCAACTCGGCTTCAGTCAGTGGAACCGGCGTGTTGTCTTTCAGCTTTCCCCATTGCTGGACGCTGAATTTTCTAAATGGAGAGAGTGGCACTATTCGACGATTTCCATCGGTGGGCGAGCCGGGAAAGTGGCTAGCCTGCAGTGGCGGGCTCCAGTATTTTACCCGGATTCATAATACCAAGTGGATCCAGTGCATCCTTGATCAGCCGCATGGTGTGCATCGCGACGGGATCTTTGAATTGCTTGAGTTGTTCAACCTTGGTGCTGCCGATACCATGCTCTGCGCTGATCGAGCCATTGCAGGCAACGACGGTCTCCAGCAACAATTGTTCAACTTCTGCGCCGAGCGCATCATCCCAGAAACGATCCGGCCCAAGCGCGATGGCATAGTGCAGATTGCCATCACCCAGATGGCCGATATAGCGTGGTGTCGCCTGTGGGGCGAGTTTGGCAAGGCTGGTTTCCATTTGACTGGCAAAAGCCTGAATCTGGTCGAGCGGAAAGGAGATATCTGCACGCACTGCCGGTCCCGCACCCACATTGCCTTCGAGTGCACTTTCGCGCAATTTCCACATGGCCGAGCGCTGAGCCTCGCTGCTCGCCACCACGGCATCGAGGATGATCCCGGCTTCATATTGCGTTGCGAGCGTTTTTTCGAAGCGGTCTGCCAGGGTGTCATCGGGCGACGCGCTGGCAACCTGCACCAGCACAGCGAAATCGACGGGTTGATCGAATGGCGCGGAGACCCCTTCGCAGTAGCGGCAAATGATATCTACCGATTCCCGGGTCATGATCTCGAAGGCATCAACCAGTTCCGCGCAGTCGTCCTGCACACGATTCAGCACCTGCAATGCATCGGCGGGGCTCTTGACTGACAGGAAGGCGGTGTGCCTGACCGCTGGCACCGGTACCAGCTTGAGTGTTGCCGCGGTGATGATTCCCAGTGTTCCCTCAGCGCCGATGAACAGATCTTTGAGATCGTAACCGGTGTTGTCCTTGTGCAGACTGGTGAGCAGATTCATGATCTTGCCGTCCGCCAGCACGACTTCGAGGCCGAGGCAGAGATCTCGAGTATTGCCGTAGCGCAGTACGTTGGAGCCTCCGGCGTTGGTCGAGAGATTGCCGCCGATCATGCAGCTGCCCTTGGCGCCCAGATCGAGCGGAAACATCAGGCCGTCTGGCGCCAGCGCATCCTGAAGCTGCTGCAGAATGACGCCGGATTCGACGGTGGCTACCCGTGCATCGAGCTGAATATCGCGAATCCTGTTTATGCGGTTCATCGACAGCACGATTGTGCTGCCTGTGTCGTCCGGTATGCCTCCGCCACACAGGCTGGTGTTGCCCGATTGCGGCACGACACCGATTCGATTGGCGCTCGCGAAGGCCATCAATTCGCTGACTTCCCGGACCGAACCCGGCCGCACGACAGCCAGCGCTGAACCGCTGTAACGCCCCGGCCAGTCTCGCGTGTATCGGCTGCTGTCCTGCGGTTCGCGCAAGACGTACTCGGCGCCAACGATAGTGTCGAGGCTGCGGGTGAGGTCGATGTCTGTCATGGGGGCTCGCTCGGCTCGCGGTTGGGCGGGTGGCTGAGACGAATTCTCATCGTGAAGTGATTGCAGATTATCACATCATCGGGCGCTGTCACGGGCTGGCGGGCTATAATGGCGCTACTCAGGTATCGACATATTATGGTTTCAGAAGCTAGCCCAGAATTGTTCTCGGTCGCCCCGATGATGGATTGGACCGATCGGCACTGTCGGTACTTTCACCGCCAGCTGTCGCGTCGTGCCGAGCTGTACACCGAAATGGTCACAACCGGCGCGATCATTCACGGCAATCGCGATAAATTATTGTCCTTTGATCCATCCGAGTTGCCGCTGGTATTGCAACTGGGCGGCAGCGTTCCGGCGGATCTGGCTCAGTGCGCG
>CAKZSB010000489.1 GCA_937920585.1 uncultured Granulosicoccaceae bacterium
AAAAGCACAGGGGTCGAGGCGCCGGACGCTGAAGAATCAAGTGCCGATCATCCGGTTGCTGAACAGCCTGCCGAACAGCGCGTCATTGCTACGATAAAGGCTTTGTTGCAGGACCATCCGGCGTTGCTTGCGCTGGAGAGCGAAAGGCTGGCACTGCTCGAGCGGAGCCAGACCAACCTCTCGCTACCCGATCCGGTGGTGTCATTGGGGATCAACAACCTATCGATCTCCAGCCCTTCTTTTGATGAGTTTTTGCCCACCAACAAAATGATTGGCGTGCGGCAGGACTTCCCCAATAGCAAAGGCCGCAGTGCCAAATCAGATCAGGCATTGGCGCAGTCGCGGGCTATCGATCTTATGATCGATGCTCAACGGGAATCACTGGTTGCAGATGTACTAGAGCATCTCATTCAAAAGCGGCGCATTGATCAGCAGATCAATCTTGCGCGAGATCGACTGCAGAGATATGACGAGCTGACCGAAGTGGTGGAAACTGAAATAAACGCCGGAAACCCGTCCGTTTTCCGCCTGGCCGAGATCGATGCTGAGCGGGCACGGGTATCTGGCTTAATCAACAACCTGACGGCACAAACACTTGAGCGCGACGCGAAGCTGATCGCATTGACCGGCAAGGTGCCGAGTCTCTCGGTACCCGCATTGAATACCGGCGACTGGTCTGGCAACTTCGCCGAGTTCCACAGGGTTCGTATTGCGCAGGCAGAGCTCAGAAGTATTAGCCAGTCTCTGGCAATCGCTGACGCATCCCGGTTTAGGCGCTGGGGGGTGCAACTGGCTTATCAGCAGCGGGAGTCGGGAGATAACTTCAATGGCGATGACTGGGTTTCCGGCCAGGTTTTTTTTACTGCGCCATTGTGGTACCGGCAAAGCCAGGCGCCGGAACAACGGGCTGCCGAAGCATCCGTTGAGGCGGCACGGCAAAAACTGTTGTTGGCACAAAGGTCGGCACAGGCAGAGCACACTGCATTGCGGGCACGTCTGCAAGCTGCCACACAGAATATTGCATTGTTGCAGCAGGAAGCACGCGCGGTGCAAGACAAAATAGAAACACAAATGACGAGCTATGAAGCGGGCATCGGCTACTTCGCACCGGTTGTCGATGGTGATATCGCATTGCTGAAATTACGTGCCGATATCATTGCCGAAAACGCGGCAGCGGACACTTATCGCGCGCGCTTAAACTCTCTAATTATTGATATTGAAGACCATGAATAATTTTTCGATCAAAAAAGAAAATTGGCTGCATCATGCAAAGCCCGTGTTTTTGCTGCTGGCAGTAGGTGCGATGGCATGGCAAATGGCACCAGACAACAGCTTTGCGAAAAAAACGCCGGCGGACGATGGCAGCAAGGTTCTGGCGATTGACGAAGGTAGCGGTCACTACACCTGCCCGATGCATCCGCATTATCTGGCAACAGATCCGGCCGGTATTTGCCCGATCTGCGGTATGGATTTGGTGCCTTCTTCGTCAGGCGGCGGTGATAGCGGGGTGACAGAGGTTGCGGTGTCGCCAGAAATGATACAAACCATGGGTATACGCACTGCAACCGTGGCGCAGGAAACAATAGAGGAATCACTGCGCTTGTTCGGGACGGTAGAGACCAACGAGCGGCTCGAGAATGTGTCGGTGTCAAAATTCGAAGGCTGGATAGACGGTCTGTCTGTCAATGCTGAAGGAGATGTTGTCAAATCCGGTGACTTGCTGTTTCGGGTATACAGCCCGAATCTGATTGCCGCACAAAAAGATTATCTGAATTCGATGCGCATCGGAAATAAAAAACGCATCAGTGCGGTGAAACAGCGGTTGCGTTCACTCGGTATGCAAAACGGCACGATTAACTCTATCGCCCAAACCGGCCAGGTGGTCGAAAGAGTGCCGGTGTATGCAGAAACCGGCGGCACTGTGGCAAGTCTATTGGTACGAGAAGGGGATTACATCAAGCCAGGCTCCGAAATACTGCGCCTGCAGTCTTACGATGGTGTTTGGGTCATAGCTTCTATCGCCGAGCGCGATTTACCGTTGGTCAGGACGGGTCAATCTGTAAGTTTGCGGTTTCCCAGCGCGCCGAATGCGTCTTCCGAGGGGGAGGTTAATTACATTTATCCAACTATTGATACCGCGACCAGAACGGCCAAAGTCAGGATTGAAGTAGACAACGCCTCGGGAGATCTAAGGCCGGGCGCATACGCGAGTATTGATGTGTCGCTACAAAGTGATTCACTACTGGTAATTCCCACTGAGTCAGTTTTATACAGCTCGCTGGGTGCCCACGTCATTGTCGCGCTGGGTGAAGGGCGATTCAAAGCCAGTCGGATAGAAGTGGGTGTCGAGGCGGCGGGTTACACGCAGGTGATCAATGGCCTTGAAGAAGGAGACATGATTGTTTCAAGCGGGCAGTTCATGCTCGATAGCGAAGTAAATTTGCGCGAAGGCTTTGCCAAGATGCAAGCGCCAAATGCAATCGACGCCACCCCGGACACACCGCTGCAGGAACTGCCGATAGATGCCACGACGCTTGCCGGGATCGACCACTTTACCGACATGGCTTTGTACATTCATGAGGCCCTGGTTGATGGCTACGAGATTGATGTGTACTACCTGGATCCGGCACTGAAGTATGGCGAGGGTTTAATGGCTCAGTTCAACAACACCCGTCTTGTGCCAATCATCGAAGGTGCTTCGAAGGCATTGCGTAATGCCAAGCAAAACCCTGATGGAGAGCCTTTGGCTGAAGTGCTTGCAGAGTTGGTAACCGCGATGGAGCCCTGGCTGATGCAGGGCGCGCCGATTCGATATCGTGATGCGGGCGTGGTGTTTTTTGTCGATGACGCCAGCGGACGTGGATGGATTCAGGAGGGTGATGATCCGAGCAACCCTTATGGTGATGGCTCTGCCACTCAAACACCATGGCCCGATCCAATGGCGGCGATTGAACAAGACACGGCAATGCTTGGTGGAGATCAATAAACGTGTCTGATGACAATGATGATGCTCTGACATCACATGATCCATCCGACTCATGGATAGCGTCGGTCATTCGCTGGTCGGTGAACAATCAGTTGATCGTATTGATACTG